>NZ_CEYNSH010000036.1:0-33406 GCF_982872775.1 Psychrosphaera sp.
TGAATAATAAAATGGAAATATGATGCACGTAATAGAATGTAAAAACCTAGTAAAGCGCTACCCGGGGGTTCAAGATACGCAAGTCCTAAAAGGTTTGGACTTGGTCATAAATCAAGGAGAACAAGCCGCCATTCTTGGTCAATCAGGGTCAGGTAAAAGTACACTTTTGCATTTATTAGGCGCACTTGATCAAGCAACCTCTGGTAGCGTAAAAATTTTGGGTCAAGACATCTCTCAATTTAAAGACAATGACTTAGCACTTTTTCGAAATAATAATATGGGGTTTATATATCAATTCCACCATTTACTGATGGAGTTTAGTGCTGTTGAAAATGTCATGATGCCCCTGTTAATCGCAGGTCAAGATGAAGCCTTGGCGAAGCAAAAAGCAAGTGACTTACTAGAAATGGTGGGGCTATCACACCGACTAGATCACAAACCTTCACAACTTTCTGGCGGCGAACGACAACGTGTCGCAATCGCTCGTGCTTTAGTAAATGACCCAAAGCTGGTTTTGGCTGATGAGCCAACGGGTAATCTAGATAAGACGAATGCTCAAGCTGTATTTGATTTGTTTTTGAAAATAAACAAAGAATTAAATACGACTTTGGTCGTGGTAACACATGATCAAGCCTTAGCACAAAGATTTACCAGAGTGATTCAGCTTGATGATGGCAAAATTGTCGCTTAATTAAGGTTTGGTTTTGAAGACGTGTAGATTGTTTATTTGTCGCAGTAATAGCGTTTTTGAATGGAGTTGTGTTGATTTGGAGAAAAAGTGTGATGTCTCAGTTTCGTCTAACCTTTAAGTTGGCAACGCGTTACTACTCTACCGGTTTAGCCAATAGATATGTACGATTTATTAATCGTGCCTCACGGGTTGGTTTCGCAATCGGTGTATCGGCTTTGATTATCGGATTGTCTCTAATGAACGGCTTTGAAAAGGAATTGAAGGGCTCGTTATTATCTGCGATTCCACACATCGAATATGAAGCGGTTAACGGTCACTTGAATGACTGGTCTTCAACTGCACAACAAATTCTTCACCATCCTAACGTTAGTAAAGTGGCACCATATTTAAAACTAAATGCCATGCTGCAAAAGAAAACCTACATGGAAGCAGTAGTATTAAAAGGGGTAGAGCCTAGTTTGGAGTCGGGAGTAAATGTTATTCCTAAAAAGATTGTCGAAGGCCACTGGTTGTCTATCGATAATCGCCTGCGACAAAACTCAAACCAACTAGAATCGCAGGTCGATGCGTCTTCTAATTTGCAATCGGCTACTCCAAGTGCAGTTATTGGTGTTGGGCTTGCTAACAAGCTATCGCTAAGTATCAATGATGATATCGAATTACTTGTTCCTAGTTTTTCGTCCACCGGAAGACTTAATGCACCTTCGTATTTAAGGTTTAACGTTGTGGGAATTTACCAGGTCGGTGGTCAGGTCGATACGGGGCAGGTTTTTGTCGATTTGGGGACCTTATTAAAAAATCAAAAATTATCTTCTTCCCAAGCACAAGGTGTTGCTGTGTCATTAGACAATCCATTTGATGCGAGAGCGGTCGCTAATCAAGTAGGTCAAATGATCTCTGACTATGTCTATGTTCTCGATTGGTTTAGAAGTCATGGTCATGTATATAACGACATTGTTTTGGTAAAAGATATTATGCACTTGGTTATGGTGTTAGTAATGGCGGTGGCAAGTTTTAATATAGTCTCTAGCCTGTCAATGGCCGTGCAAGAAAAGTATGCTGATATCGGTATTCTCAAGACGATGGGCCTGGGACATCAACAGGTAAAACAAGTATTTGTGTTGATGGGTTTATTAACGGCTATTCAGGGAATCGCATGGGGGCTTTTTTGGGGCGTATTGATTGCTCTGAACTTGTCAGAAATTGTAAGCTTCCTAGAAAAATTATTTAACTTTAAAGCATTAGATGGTGATGTGTATTTTATTAACTATTTACCAAGTGAAGTACAAGCGACTCAAGTTTTGATAATCGCAGGGACAGCGGTTGTTATAGCGCTCTTAGCGAGTTTGTATCCGGCTAAAAAAGCCAGCAAACTGTCACCAATCGAATTGATTCAGTAGTACTGGCTTTTCAGTTAATACAGCTATTAAGATTTGTCGGTCAGTTTCCAATGACACGTTTGGCCGGCAAAGAATGGAACAATGTCATCACCGGTAGGAAGCGTAATAGTTTCTGGAATGGTCCAATCTTCTTTAGTTAATGTGATTGTGCCCTCGTTTCTCTTAAGACCGTAAAAGTCTGCACCATGATGAGAAGCAAATCCTTCCAGCTTGTCCAGTGCGTCTAATTCGTCAAAGACGTGAGCATATAACTCAATGGCACTCCAAGCACTATAACAACCAGCACAACCACAGGCGTTTTCTTTTTTAGACTTTTCGTGTGGGGCAGAATCAGTACCCAAGAAAAACTTTTTATTACCGGTTGCGACGACTGCTCGTAAGGCTTGCTGATGAATATTGCGCTTTAATACCGGCAAGCAGTAATTATGCGGGCGAACACCGCCAACCAATAAGTCATTTCTGTTTAACAAAAGGTGTTGAGGCGTAATTGTTGCAGCCACATTGTCACTTGCTTCAAGTACAAACTCGACCGCATCTTTTGTAGTGATATGTTCAAATACCACTTTAAGCTCTGGGAAGCTTGATACAATACGTTTCATATTACGTTCGATGAACTCTTTTTCACGGTCAAAAATATCGATGTGATGATCCGTAACTTCACCGTGTATCAACAACAACATACCTTGCTTTTGCATTTCTTCAAAAATAGGGAAAAGCGCATCAAGGGCACTGACGGCGGCATCTGAATTTGTTGTTGCGCCGGCTGGATAGAGTTTGGCTGCAATCGTACCAGCATTTTTTGCGTCGATAATATCCTGTTTGGTTGTTGTATTTGTTAGATATAACACCATCAATGGTTCAAACGTACTGCCTTCAGGTCTCGCTTCGAGAATTCGTTCACGATAACCGTTAATCATGTCTGCGTTTGTCACGGGCGGGACTAGGTTTGGCATTACGATCGCGCGTTGAAAGCAACGAGCTGTTGCTGGAACCGTTTCTTTTAACATTTCGCCATCGCGAAAATGCAAGTGCCAATCGTCAGGTGTCTGGATCGTAATTGAAGTCATTGTGGTTCCTTTTTACTATAGTTGATTTCTTTCTTTTGCCAATCGAATCAGCTTACGGCGCTGCCATGAGCGGGCCACAGAGTAGCGCCATAACCAATCAATACTGAAATAGCCAATTATCGCTGCCGCCGACGCCGCCACCAAACAGCCAGTAATAAAAGCAGGGCCAATCGTACTTAGGCTATGCATCAACCAAGCCCAACTCAACTCAAAGGCAAACTCTTGAGTTGGCCCGCCCAAAATCCATTCGCCAAGCAAATAACAGCCATAAAATAGTGGCGGCATCGTTAGAGGATTGCTAACCCAAACTAAAGCAACGGACAAAGGGAGATTAACTTTAAAGATGATTGCACCTACGGCTGAAAGCCACATTTGAAAAGGTACTGGGATAAAAGCGTTGAAAAGTCCAATGGCAAATGCCCCTCGAGCTGAGCGTCTGTTTAGGTGCCATAAATTGGCGTCGTGGAGTAAGTCGCCAAACATGTTTACGGCTTTATTTTCCTTTACCTTTTGATGATCAGGCAAAAATCGTTGTATGAACTTTTTAGGCATATTCTTTCTTTGGAATAGTGTGAGGGCACAGTTTTCAGCGTCTCACAAGGATCTGTACTTGTCTAAATTGGGACGTAAGTTACCTTAATTTTAAGCATTTGTAATTAATGAATTATAACAATAGGCAAGGAATTTTAATTGACCAAATTGATTGGCGGCTTTTTAGCCGGTGTTGGCCTATTTTTGAACAGCCCCATACTAATGCCTTTGAGCGTTACACTGGTCATTTTTATAATTGTAGCGGTTACCCATCTCAGTCGGCATAAAGTTTTAAATATAATAGGGCTGTCCACGTCTATTACGAGGGTAAGGTATAAACAGAGGATCAAATGGCTATATAATATCGGTTTTGGCGTTACGCTCGGTATTTGTTGGAGTAATACATATGGTGTATGGGTTACGCAAAGTACAGAGGTAAAAAGAGCCGCTTTAACCCAAAAGACCATAAATGTTGATGCCCAAGTCGATTCGATAAATGTTGTACATAGAAAGGAAAGACTGTCAGGTAGTGCGCCTGAAAAATCAAGTTCAAAAGAGCCTATTGCTCAAACACTATTAAATAATAAGACTGACAGCGAACGGTTTCAGCGTATTGCAATAACGATCACTCATATTGATGGTATTGCAGTAAGTTCGGTTTTACCTGCACAAAAAGTATTGGTTTACATACAAGACACGGTTGTGTCATTGCATCAAGGAGACAGAATAAAGGGCAGATTAAAACTTAGACCCATCAGCTACTTAGCGAATCAATACGGATTCGACTATCAAAAGTACATGTTTAATATTGGTGTGATTGCTACCGGCCGTTTTGTCAGTGAGTCCTCCAACCACAACTCATTTGTCCTGGTACGCAAAGACAGTAGTTATCGTCAAACTGTGCTTCAAGACCTTTTATCTCAAATTTACCTAGTCTCACCCAATTTATTAAAGCCAGGTTTGGTTTTTGCACTTATAACAGGCGACAAATCCCTTATATCAAATATTAACAGGCGGCAGGTATTAAGTTGGGGTGTCGGACACTTATTCGCGATCTCGGGGCTACACATAGGCATTATCTACTTTGTGTTCTTTTACTCCGTAAAAGGAGTTCTGTTTATCGCTGTCAGATCGTTTCATTATATTTTTTCTTATCCTCTTAATGGTCACCGTAAAAAGGTAGGTGAGTCAAATAAGGCTGCACCAGTAATAAGCCTTGTACTGCTCGCACTTTATATTTGGATGATTGGCGCACCGCCATCTGCTGTACGTGCCTTTATGGCGGTGTCGATTTGGATTTTCTTGTCATATGGAGGCATCAAATTCAACCGAATATCAGCATTGTTGCTGGTCGCGTTTGCTATGGTTGTATTCGACCCGTTTATTATGTTGAACATTGGTTGGCAGTTGTCTTTTGGGGCAATACTCGGAATCATTGCGTTTATAAATATTATTAAACCTTTTTCTGGCACACGTCATAACCAACATTTGGCTGCTTCAGCTAATTCTAATGCTATTTTAAATATACCAATCAAAACTAATGGCGGAGGTAACTTGAGTAAACTTATTGTTCATGCCATTTTGTTCCAAGTTTTTATAACACTCTGGATGACACCGCTTCTTGTTGTTCACTTTCAGTATGTGTCCTTACTATCGGTATTTAATAATTTATTGGCAACGCCAATAATTAGTCTTTGGGTTTTACCCTGCTTGGTGATATCCGTGTTGTTGCACCGCCTAACGTATTTTACTCCTCAATTTTTTATACCAAATGCCGATCTTGATCATGTAATTTTATCTGCGTCAGAATTTTTGAGCAGGCTAGCCGATTCTTCTATCTACTTACTGTGGAGATGTCTCGAGATTATTAATCAATCAACAGAGGTGTCATTCTTGAGCGGAGTAACCGGCTATGTGTTGCTTCTCGTTGGGTTGTCGATACCTGTTTGGGTTATTTTTTCATTGCAAAGTACAAAGCGGCGTTTAGGCGTCTTCTCCATTTTTCTATTAAGCCTAATCTTCGTTACCAACGAAGCAGAGCAACTTATTATATTCGATGTAGGACAGGGAAGTTCTGCGCTGCTAACTTCTAAAAATCAAAATTTCTTAGTCGACTTAGGACCTGTTTATCCAAACGGCAGTAGTGCAACAAAACGTGTTATCAAGCCAGAGTTGGTGGGCATAGGCATAGTGAAGCTAGACTATTTTTTTATTACTCACTTTGACGCCGATCACAAAGGTACGCCAAACGAATTGGCACTATTCGGTACTAAGCAACCTAATGACTTTACTTGTAGTGACGTGTTAAATGAAGTCCGAAGTGGTGTAAGTACGAATGTATACCGTATACAAAAATTGTGGCCACCGGGCAATGAAAGGCTCATTTTTAAGCAAGTATTTAACAGTGAAAGTCGCGTTAACGACAGCGTAAAGACGGCAAAGCTAATAACTAATATCGATAATTCAAAAGACAGGAATGATGGTTCTTGTGTTTTAAAAATAACCCACAAACCTACGGAGATAAAAACCCTGTTTAGCGGAGACATTAGTCAGCGAGTGGAACGCAAATTAGTCAATTTACATTATGAGAACAAAGTGAACTTAACTAGTGACATTATGATAAGCCCACACCACGGGAGCGCATACTCATCATCATTACCCTATATTTATGCAATTAAACCTTCTTTGGTCATTCATGACTCAGGGTATAACAACCGGTTTGGCTTCCCCAAAGCAGAGGTTTTTGACCGTTATGCCAGGTACGGAATAAAGCAAGTAAGCACAGCAAGAGTCGGACAAGTCGTCGTCGATTTTGAGCGGTTTAAAATTCATAAAGGTTTACACCATGGAGTGCTCAATAACTGGTCACCGTTTTGGAAAAAACAAAATCCTTTTAGCTTTCATGGACAAATACGGTAGAATTAGAATAATTTTGAAGACTCATAACGGACTTTCTTTTGCACGACAACTATTCTTCGACTTTTAAGCGTTTATTGCAGTACGTTAAGCCCTATAAAATGGGATTCGTTTTGGCGTTAATCGGTATGCTAGGTTATGCAGGTATTGACGTTTTATTCATAAACGAACTCGAAACCTTTATTGACGAGGGCATCACCCAACAAAAATCGACCGTCCTTAGTGCCGCACCAATTTTTGTCGTAGTGGTGTTCTTACTTCGAGGTGTGTTTAATTACATGGCGACTTATGGTTTAGGCTGGGTCGGCAGTAATATTGTGATGAATCTTCGCCAGGAGCTGTATGAAAAATTAATGGCGCTTCCAGTTACTTTTCATGATAAAGAGTCAAATGGCGCTTTAATTTCTAAAATAACTTACGATACAGAACAAATAGAAAATGCATGCAGCAAGGCCCTGATGACGCTTGTTAGGGAAGGGGCAATGGTTTTAGGCCTATTGGGTATTATGTTTTATCACAGCTGGCAATTATCAAGTGCGATCATCATTATTGTACCGATTGTTGCGATTATTGTTAGTTATGTTACTAAGCGATTCAGAGTCATTTCCAAACGCATTCAAAATGCGATGGGAAGTGTAACCAAGCAGTCAGAACAGATGTTATCTGGACACAAAGTTATTCTTGCCTTTGGTGGTCAAAAACAAGAAACGAAAAACTTTCATGAGGTGAATAACCACAACCGACAGCAAAGAATGAAAATGGTGGTGACCAAAACATTAAGTGTGTCAGTTATCCAAATTATCGCCAGCTTTGCACTTGCTACGGTCTTATTTTTGGCTGCTCAACCGAGTATGTTAGAGACTTTATCTCCGGGCACGTTTACGGTGATTTTATCCGCCATGATGATGCTACTCAGACCGTTAAAGTTATTAACAACGGTGAATAGTGAGTTCCAACGCGGTTTAACGGCTGCGAAAAGCGTATTTGATGTATTGGACCAGCCTTCTGAGCCTAATGAAGGAAAGTACTCCAAGGAACGAGTCGAAGGCCATATAGAGTTTAAAGATGTTTCGTTTAGCTATGACGGTTCAGATAAAAACGTCATCAGTGATTTTAATCTTGATATAAAACCGGGCACTTCTGTTGCGTTAGTCGGCCGTTCAGGAAGTGGTAAAACCACCATCAGTAACTTTATTCCTCGCTATTACACTCCGCAAAAAGGTGAAATTAACCTTGATGGTGTTAGCCTAAATGATTTTGAATTAGTTAACTTGCGTTCTCATATCGCCTTAGTTTCGCAAAATGTGGTGTTATTTAATGACACCATCGCCAAGAATATTGCTTATGGCTCGCCAGAAGCAACCATTGAAGAAATAGAAGTCGCAGCTAAGCTGGCACACGTTAAAGAATTTACCGATCAAATGGAGTTTGGGTTACAAACGGAAGTCGGAGAAAACGGTGTTCTGTTATCAGGCGGTCAACGTCAGCGCATTGCTATAGCTAGAGCCATTTTAAGAAATGCACCTATTCTAATTATGGATGAGGCTACATCCGCGTTAGATACAGAGTCAGAGCGCGCTATTCAAGACGCGATGGATCACTTAATGGAAAATCGCACCAGTATTGTAATTGCGCACCGTTTATCAACGATTGAAAACGCCGATAATATTGTAGTTATGGATCAGGGCAAGATTTTAGAAATGGGATCTCATCAAGACTTAATCGCAAAAGGTGGCGCTTACGCTGCTTTACATCAACTGCAGTTTGGTGAAGAGTAACTATGTCCTGGTTGGAACGAAGTTGGTACGCCAAATCAGGAGTCTCCCGTTACCTTGTTTGGTTTTTGTTGCCGTTAACAGTGCTGTTTTGGCTTGTCTCAACTTGTCGTCGTTGGGGATATAAAAAAGGCCTATTAAAAACGAAAAAATTTGATGTACCGGTTGTGGTTGTTGGCAATATTTCTGTGGGTGGCACAGGCAAAACACCGTTTGTTATATACTTAACACAACTTTTAGAAAAGAAGGGCCTTAAAGTTGGCATTGTCAGTCGCGGTTATGGCGCAGATAAAAGTTCTTTAAAGCCATTCCCACGCTACGTAAATACAATCGATGACGTTAAGCTATGTGGTGACGAGCCCAAACTTATCGCCAATCGCACGAGTTGCCCTGTATATATTGGAAGTGACCGAACAGCGGTTATAAACAAACTAATAAAAGACCACAAACCAGATATAGTCATTTCTGATGATGGCTTACAGCATTATAAAATGCATCGGGATGTTGAGGTTGCCTTAGTAGATGGCAGTAGAAGACATGGCAATAGTTATTTGTTGCCCATGGGCCCGTTACGTGAGTCTCCACAGCGCCTTAATGATGTTGACTGCACGGTATTAAATCGTGGCTTTGTGACAGAAACACAAGGCCGTTTGTTTCCTGATTATGGTTTGTCAGCGAGTCGATTACTAAGTTTTGATGGCTCACTCCACTTTATTAAACAAGAACAACGCAGGGTGCATTTAGTATCTGGAATTGGCAATCCAGACCGATTTTTGGATACCGCCAAATCTGCTGGATTGAATGTGGTCTCTACGACTTGGTTCGGTGATCATCATCAATTTTCCGAATCTGATTTCGAGGAGTTAAATTCATTAAACCCGGATACAGATATCGTGTTAATGACAGAAAAGGACGGGGTAAAATGTACAGCATTTGCAAAAGATTCTTGGTACATGTTGCCAATTGATGCAGTTATATCGTCTTCGTTAGAGCAACAGTTAGAGCAACTAATTAACGAAAAATTAAAACAAAATTAGGTTAAAAAAAGTTATGGCATTTGATACAAAATTACTCAACATTATTGCATGTCCAATATGCAAATCAGAACTGCATTACAACAAAGAAGCAAATGAATTAATTTGTAAAAACGACCGTATCGCTTTTGCTATAAAAGAAGATATCCCGGTGATGCTAGAAGGTGAAGCGCGACAACTCACTTTTGAAGAGCTTGAGCAATATAAATAACTCAAACTTGCTTGTATTTTTCGATTATTTAAAAAGAGTTTTTTATGATTAACCAAACTGCCGAATTTATCGTCGTTATTCCAGCTCGATATAACTCATCAAGATTACCTGGCAAGCCACTCGCTGATATTGATGGTAAACCAATGGTTCAGTGGGTTTATGAACGAAGCATCGCAAGCGGTGCTAAACAAGTTATTGTTGCCACTGATGATAAGCGGGTCTTTGATACTGTTAAAGGGTTTGGCGGTGAAGTCTGCATGACAAAAGAAACGCACGAATCTGGTACAGAACGATTAGCAGAGGTTATCGAGAAATATGACTTTAAAGATGATGAGATTATTGTAAACGTGCAGGGTGATGAGCCAATGATCCCATCTGCTAATATTAAGCAATTAGCTCATAATTTAGCCCACACCGATCCTGAAACCGCTGGTATGGCAACCCTAGCAGAACCTATTAACAGCTTAACAGAGTTACACAACCCGAACGCGGTAAAAGTGGTCATTGATGTCCATGGTTTTGCGTTAACGTTCTCTCGTGCTCCTGTCCCATTTGATAGAGATGGGGTAAATACTGAACACGATTTAAAATATCCATATTTACGTCATATCGGTATTTATGCTTATCGTGTGGGTTTCATAAATCGATACATTAATTGGCCTGCCACAGAACTAGAGCGAATAGAAAGCCTTGAACAGTTAAGAGTGTTATCAAATGGTGAAAAAATTCATGTGGACCACGCCATAGAGCCGCCGCCAGCGGGTGTCGACACGCCAGAAGACTTGGAACAAGTCAGAAGGCTAGTTGCCAGTTTAAAAAGGTTATAGAGAGGCTATAGCGCACAAATGAGCAACCATTCCTACTGCTTGTTATTCATCGTATAGAACAGTCTAATGAATAAAAACATAATGCAAGACAAACAAAGTCTTGTTGTATTTGAACACGCTGACTTTTTTGTCGTTAACAAACCTTGCGGAATAGACTTCCACGATGAAGGCAAATTTGGTCATGGTTTTTTTAATCAATGCCAAAGCGTGTTGGGTGAAACATTATTCCCAGTACATCGTTTAGATAAAGTCACTTCTGGTCTCGTTATTTTGGCTAGAAAACTAGAGGCCGCAAAGTACTTTCAATTGGCATTTGAACAAAAAAAAATTCACAAGTTTTATGTAGCGTTGGGCTCGTCTAAACCAAAGAAAAAACAAGGTAGTATCATAGGCGATATGGTTAAAGCACGTCGAAGCCAATGGAAACTGCTTCCTTCCAAGGATAATCCTGCGATCACAAGATTTAAGTCAGTAGCGTTAAATAATACTGAATCAGCGAGCCGTTTATTCCTGTTAAAGCCACAGACTGGTAAAACACACCAACTTAGGGTCGCAATGAAGAGTTTAGGCACGTCGATCGTTGGCGATGACCTTTATGGAGGCATCACAGCAGATCGAACGTATCTGCATGCCGGACGCTTGTGTTTTGAATATCAAGAACAATATATTGATGTAGTTTGTATTCCTACTGAAGGTAGTGCGTTTGTCGCCAATACAGACCAATTAAGTGAACAATTACAGGCTGCGAATTCAGTTTCATGGCCTGGTCAAAAAAGTGAGATTACAAGTCAAAATGAGTGATTATCAAACTCGATTCGGTGGTATTGCAAGACTTTACGGGGTTGAACAGCTAGATTGGTTGGCGAGCGCCCATTTTTGTGTCATAGGCATTGGCGGCGTTGGAACTTGGGTTGCTGAAGCGTTAGCACGCAGTGGTGTAGGTCAAATAACACTTATTGACTTGGATGATATTTGTACCACTAATACGAACCGACAAATTCATGCATTAACGAATACTATTGGGCAAGCAAAAGTCGACGTGATGGCTGAGCGTATTTTAACTATCAACCCTGAATGTAAAGTGAACAAGATAGAAGATTTTGTCACGACTGAAAACTTGTTCGAGATATTTGGTGACAGATCAAATCCAAAATTTGATTTTGTTATTGATGCTATCGATAGCATAGCAGCCAAAACTGCGCTAATTGCCCATTGTAAGCGCAATAAAATGCCAATTATTGTTACTGGCGGTGCAGGTGGTCAAACGGATCCTAGTCAAATTACGTTAGGCGATTTGGCCAAAACGACCCATGACCCATTATTGTCTAAAGTGCGCAACCAATTGCGTCGAGACCATAATTACACCAAAAACCCAAAACGAAAGTTTGGTATTGAATGTGTATACAGTACTGAGCAGCTGCAATACCCTCAACAGGACGGAAGCGTGTGTTCCGCAAAAGTAAGTGCTGAGGGCTCGATGCGATTAGATTGTAATATGGGCTTCGGCGCGGCAACCATGGTCACCGGGAGTTTTGGTTTTTTTGCGGCATCGCGTGCCATTCGAAAATTTTTAGATAAAAAGCAACGATAGCGATAATATTAACCACACATTGATGTTACTCTTATGAGCAGAATAACGACGTCATTTGGTAACTACTATAAAGGATTAGGACAGTGTCACTTTTAATAAATATTCCCGATCGTAAACTAGATAAATTAGTTGAGAAATTGGGCGATCGTATTGGTGCGGAAAACATTGAAGTTTGGCCAAATGTTAATGAACCTGAACGAGTTAAAATGGCGTTGGTTTGGAAACATCAAGAAGGAACTCTGCAAGGCTTAGATAATCTTGCTGGCGTTTCATCGTTTGGCGCTGGTGTCGATAGTATATTAGCCGACAAGCAGTTACCGAACGTTCCTGTCGCACGAATTGTGGATAATGACTTGGCCAATTCGATGGCTAATTATGTGACGACAATTATCAATAGTCACAAACTAAGACTAAATGAGTTTGCACAGCAGCAAGCGCTCGGACTTTGGAAACCTAGATCTGCATTAAAAGGCAACAAAGTTGGAATTCTTGGAATGGGAGAGCTAGGTAAAGCAACCGCAAACTTTCTTGCACACGCTGGTTTTGAGGTGACGGGTTGGAGTCGTTCTAAAAAATCAGTGCCTGGGGTAGTTTCAACAAGTGGTATTAACGCTTTTGATCAGCTAATCAGTGAGTCCGATTATTTAGTTTGTTTGTTACCTCTAACAAGTGAAACGAAAGGCGTGATCAACAAAACAGTTTTAAATGCAATGAAGCCTACTTCTGTTTTAATCAATGTCGCCCGTGGCGCCCATGTATACGAAGAAGACTTAATTGATGCACTTTATAACAAGGCTATCGCCCATGCTTATTTGGATGTATTTGACACAGAACCCTTGCCTAAAAGCCATCCGTATTGGCGAACACCAAATTTGACAATCACTCCTCACATTTCTGCGGTCACTAATATTGATACGGCTGTAGACCAAATAGTCGATAACTACCAACGTATCCTAAATGATCAACCTATGCTAAATGTCATTGACCGTGAGCAAGGTTACTAATCGGTTTACTCTGTTATAAAGCCATACTTACTTAAGATATTAAGGCTGTTGTTCACAATAGTGCTTGATGTCTTGTAAGTCTTGGTTAACCATTTTAAGTAATGACTTTCTCATTAGTCGGCCCATTAAAAGAGTCATAATTTTCCCCCAAAACGAATTCGATTCACCTTTAAAAGACATGGTGAGCAAAACCGATTTAGTTTCAGGTTGTTCGGTTATATCAAATCGACTTATATAGACTGCGCCACAGTTTTCAGCCCTAGTTTGGTAAAAGTGGTTTTCTTCCGCATTGGTGATCCACATGGTTTCAATGGCGTCTTTTCCCATCATTGACCTTGTTTCTTGCCACTTAAGCCCGATGACACCTGTTGCAGGCTGATTCAAAATATTGACATTTTTTATGCCGGAAATGACGTTAGGCGCGTTTTCAATATTCGTTATAGCGTGCCAGACCTCTGAAGGTGAAGCGAAAATCTCAATATCCGTTGATAAGTCCATGATTATCCTTGTTCGTTTTTGGGTTAAGTGTTGCTTTTTAATATAAAGTCAGAGGCACGTTCTGCAAGCATAATAGTCGGAGCGTTGGTATTACCACCGATAAGGTTAGGGAAAACTGATGCGTCAACTACGCGTAAGCCCTTGATACCGTAAACCTCTAATTTTGGCGACACAACAGCACTGGGGTCATCCTTCAATCCCATTTTACATGTACCAATTGGGTGATACACGGTGTCAGTAAACTGCTTTATTTTTTCGGCCAATATTTCATCATCGTAGGTAAAATCTTGATTCAAAGATTTTGGTTGGTAATTTTGCATTACCTCATGGTTGATGATCTCATTGGACATCTTAATACCTTGAATCAAGGTTTTTCGGTCACGTTCGTCTGCTAAGAAGTTTGTATCAATAATAGGTTGAATTAATGGGTCTTTAGAAGCGAGTGTAATTTGGCCTTTGCTATGCGGTCTTAAAATACAAATGTGGTTACTAAAGCCATGCTTTAACGATGCACGCCAATCTCTTGCGTGGTCCTTAACGGTTGCGACAACAAAATGAAATTGGATATCTGGGCGATCCAGAGATGAATCTGTTTTTAAAAAACCGCCCGTTTCAGCGAAGTTGCTCGAGAGTTGCCCCTGTTTTTTGGTGAAGTATCGCCAAAATTGCGTAGTCATATGCCAAGCACCCTTAAGGGACAAGCCAAATAACCTCGGATCATCAACTTGATAACAACTTACATAATCGGGGTGATCCTGAAGGTTCTTACCGACACCGGGCAAATCCTTCTTTAATTCGATATTAAACTTCTCTAAATGATCTGCATCGCCAATACCTGACAGCATTAACAAGTGAGGAGAGTGGATAGCACCAGCGCTTAGAATGACTTCTTTACTACAAAGAAACTCTATGCGTTCACCTTTAACCGATGTAACAACGCCTTGACATTTAGCATCTTTGATCAGTAACTTTGTTACGTGTGCATGAGTTATAACGGTAAGGTTATTTCTGTGTCTAATAGGGGTTAAGTACGCAGATGCAGAGCTCCAACGCTTACCGTTTCGTTGAGTAACTTGATAACGTCCCACACCTTCTTGTTCGTTACCATTGAAGTCTAGATTATGCCTATGCCCAGTTAAAACAGCCGCTTTGATGAAGTCATCAGCAACTGGGTGGTTACTTGCCGAATCACTAACAGATAAAGGGCCATCCGTACCATGAAGGTCAAGACTGTATGGGCTGTTTTTGTGTTTTTGTGCAAGTAACGCATGATTACGTTCGGCTTTCTTAAAGTAGGGGAGCACTTCATCCCAGGACCAGCCCAATGCCGCCCAATCATCATAGTCGGATTGGTGTCCGCGAATGTAGATCATAGCATTAATTGAACTACTACCTCCCAGCACCTTGCCTCTGGGTTGATACCCAATACGATGATTCAAATTAGGATTGGCTTTGCTATTAAGTGCCCAATTATTAAATTTGGTCGGTACCATAGTTACGGCACCGGCAGGTATATGAATTAATTCGCAAGTATCGTCATTGCCCGCTTCAAGCAATAAGACATTATTGCTCGGGTCTTTTGACAAGCGGTTTGCTAACACGCAACCAGCTGAACCTCCACCAATGATGATGTAATCATATTGCCTGCTCAAATCACATTCCTTTTATAATCGAGAACTAAGCCATAATCTTTTAGTTCTTATCGTTTAGTACTTAAGTAAGTCGACTCTTTTAAACATTGAAGCACCCAACAAAATAATTAACCTTGTTCAATAGCGGTTTTTTACTGACTCGGGCATGTGTTTTGTAAATACAGTATTAATTCCTTTTAACAAATGCAAGAACGGCTTTGTATCAATATGTTCCAGTTCGTTTAAGGCATATGCGGTCGCTTCTAATGTAGATAGGCCATTTTCTACGCTGGTTTTTCTAATATGATAGCGGCTGTCATAACGCTCAGATAATTGGGTTTTGGTTAATGAATTAAGCCATTGGTTTTCAAAGATAAATCGCTTGGCCTTTCGCCAGGTTCCATCAATTAAAAGCAAATCTGTTATGGCTGTTGCTCGTTGTGAAGAAGTGATTAATTCTTTTAGAGGGGTTGAATCTTCACTGGGAAATAAGACGACAGATTGTTTGGGTTCTTTTAATAGACGCTCTTGAAGCATCTTTATTGCCGTGATGTCCCTCTCCTGCAACAGGGTGATTTTGTCTGATAGCTTGGGTAATAGGTTCGCTGTGTTTTTGGGATGTTGAGTTTCTTTACCACATTGAATGATCCATACGCGGGTTTGGTGATTAGCAGTGTGAATATAAGGGCATAAACAGGTTGTCTCTGGCTGTAGGCAACCTGTACAAATAGAACGAGCCAAGAGTTAAACCTTCAATGTCTCTTGATATGGAGGCCAACCTAACGCTTTACCAGCAAGCACATGTAAATGGATGTGATAAACCGTTTGGCCGCCGTGTTCATTACAATTCATCACACATCGGTAGCCTTGCTCATCAAAATTTTGCTCTTTCGCTATTTTGGCTGCTGCGACATAAAGTCGGCCTACTAGTTCAGCATTGTCTTCGTTGATGTCATTCGCTGTGGCGATCTGACGCTTAGGGATGACTAAGAAGTGTATTGGGGCTTGTGGGTTTATGTCTTTAAAAGCTAGGACATGTTCATCTTCATAAATAATGTCTGCTGGAATTTCTCTATTGATAATCTTGTCAAAAATAGTTGGCTCGGCCATATACAAACCTTTTGCTTATTGATTGAGTAGTACCTTGTTTTATCTGCGAACAGATCAACAATATTATTTCTAAATATAGTATATCGACTAATCTGCCATCATTTGACTAGTTTATTGTTTTTTTGTGTTATTTATTTGGGTATGATTGCTTTAAGACAAACGATATTAGAATAAATGTGAAAAAACTTGGCTTAACCATACTGTTGATGATTGCTTTTGTCGTCTTTGGGGCTTCCCAAGTATTGGCTGTAGAAGTTGAAAACTTATATCGCGGTAAGATATTGGTGACAGACAAAACCCAAAAAACAAGAGTTAAAGCACACCGCTGGGCTATTGAACAAGTTCTGACGAAGGTTACGGGATCAAGGGATATTTTAGATAATCGCGACGTTCGTTATGAAATAAGAGTTCGGGCAGCTAATTATATAAAATCTTTTTCATTTATCACCGACGAGCAAAATCGGACGTTTTTGGTTGATGAGTTTGATCAAGCTAAAATCGATTCTTTAATTCGAAAAGTCAATGGCTCTATATGGGGACAGAGACGTCCACTCACCTCAGTGTGGATTGCATTAGAAGAAGGACAACAACGTCAAATAGTCACATCAGAAAACTTCCCTCAAGTCACCGAAGTCGCCACACAAAGTGCTGAGAATAGGGGACTTCCAATTACCATACCAAAAATGAATCAACAGCAAAGCGATGCAATCTTTGTCTCTGATGTGTGGGCTCGATTCGACCAAATTATCTACCCACAAAGCCGCGCGATAGGTGCAGAACATTATGTGATGGCTAGGTTGAGGTACGTAGATTCGTTATATGAACCAGAATACAAAACGGGTTGGGTGCTAGATTATCAATTGTTCGACGGGCGACAGTTCCTGACAGAGGGGCAATTTAACGGTGAGCAATTTGATGTCGTAAAAGAGCTGATCAACGAGCTCGGCGACTATTTTGCTAAGCTTTATGCGATAAATAACGACCGTATTCAACAGCAAGAAGTTGTTTTAGAGATCGAGAATATTGACTCAATTCTAAGTCTTAAATCGGCTGAAGAATTGGTGATTTCATTACCACCAGTCAAGAAGGCATATTTACAATCTATCCATGGCCAAACTGCTATGTTTAAACTTTGGTTAAGCGGCCAGACGTTGGATGTTATAAAAGCGTTAGATTTGCTTGATAATTTTCAACCAGTCCAATCTTCAAAGGTAAACGAAGCAGAGACGCTGAGTGTTGATGAGCGCCTGAACCAATTAACCAATGAATATTTGGGTAATGTAGTAAATGAAGATGCCCAGAAGCAACAACAAACTTTGACCTACCGTTGGCGAAATCAATAATGCAGCTTCTTCTTCCAGTTACTTACAATTCTACTCAAACCTTTAGCTCTTTTATTGAGGGGGAAGGGATTGAAGGTTTATTAGGCAATGAGTTACAACGCGCAATAGATAGTGATAACTTTACTGCTCACTATTTGTCAGGTCAGCATGGTGTCGGCTGTACGCACCTTTTAAATGCATGTTGTCATTACGCCGATGCCCAACAAAAATCCAGCATGTTATTACCAATGGAGCAGGTCATTGCGGCTACTCCAGAGCTTATACAAGGTCTCGAATCCGTCGATGTCGTTTGTATCGACAATGTTGATTTGGTTGAAAAAAGTAAAGAATGGCAGACAGCATTATTTAACCTATTTAATGCCTTGCAACAAAACCAGGCAACGATTATTTTTGCTGGACATCAAGTGCCAACTAAATTGAAGTTAACGTTACCCGATTTAGCATCGCGATTACAGTGGTGTACGTTATTTCAGTTACCAGAACTTACCGAAAATCAGAAAATCGATGCTCTTATTCAGCACGCCCATTTGATGGAGTTTGAAGTTACTGAAGACGTCGCTAAGTTTATGATCAATCGACTTCCAAGAAACATGATTTTCCTAATGCAAGCACTAGAAACGATGGCAAAACAGAGTGTCGCCTTGAAAAGAGTCGTTACTGTTCCATTTGTTAAAGAAGTGTTGGGCATTTAGTAAAAAAAACGTCAAAATCCCCTCAAATTAGCGAATAAAAGCTAAAATTTTTTAGCAATTTACGCTAGTATTTGCCACCTTGTATTTAATCGATTCCGCATCACCTGAACATCAAAAAATTGAAAGAGTGTTCCATGAATTTAGAAGAAATTGTTGGATTAGCTAAACAAGCTATTCAAGACGCAAAAGATATCCCTGCGTTAGAAGAAGTTCGCGTTGAATTTCTAGGTAAAAAAGGCCGTATTACTGAGCTCTTAAAAGGCTTAGGTAAAATGGACCACGAACAACGTAAAGAAGCTGGTCAAGCGATCAATGTAGCAAAAGGCGATGTGCAAAAGTCGCTTAGTAGCCGCCGTGAGGCACTTCAAACAGAAGCATTGAATGCCAAGTTAGCAGCTGAAACAATTGACGTTACAATGGCTGGTCGAGGCGTTCAACCGGGTAATATGCACCCGGTTAATAGAACGATTGAGAGAATACAACAGTTTTTTGGTGATTTAGGCTTTGAAGTAAAACAAGGCCCGGAAGTTGAAGATGGCTTTCACAATTTTGATGCGTTGAATATTCCTGAGCATCACCCAGCGCGCGCCGACCACGATACGTTTTATTTTACGCCAGACACTGTACTACGTACTCAAACATCAGGTGTTCAAATTCGAACGATGGAAAAAGAACAGCCACCATTGAGAATTATTTCTCCAGGGCGTGTTTATCGTAATGACTATGACCAAACTCACACGCCAATGTTCCATCAAGTGGAAGGTTTGATGGTTGATAAAAATGTTAGCTTTGCTGAATTAAAAGGTGTGTTACACGACTTTTTACATCAGTTCTTTGAAGAAGATCTTCAAATTAGATTTAGACCTTCATACTTCCCATTCACTGAGCCATCTGCAGAAGTTGATGTAATGGGTAAGAATGGAAAATGGTTAGAGGTTTTGGGCTGTGGCATGGTTCATCCAAACGTGTTGCGCTCAGTAGGAATTGACCCAGAAGAGTACACAGGCTTTGCATTTGGTATGGGTGTTGAACGTTTGACTATGTTGCGTTACGGCGTTAATGACTTGCGTTCATTCTTCGAAAACGATCTTCGTTTCTTAAAGCAGTTTAAATAGGAGTCCAGCCAAATGAAATTTAGTGAAAATTGGTTACGCGAGTGGGTAAACCCAGCGATTTCAACCGACGAGTTGAGTGAACAACTTTCTATGGCTGGTCTTGAAGTTGATGGTGTAGAGCCAGCAGCAGCGAGTTTTAGCGGTGTAGTTGTAGGTGAAGTAGTTGAGTGTGGCAAACACCCAGAGGCAGATAAGCTTCAAGTAACAAAAATTAATGTAGGTAACGCAGGCGATGGTGAGCTAATCGACATCGTATGTGGTGCCAAAAACTGTCGACAAGGCTTGAAAGTCGCCGTTGCGATGGTAGGCGCAGTGCTGCCAGGTGATTTCAAAATCAAGAAAGCAAAACTTCGTGGTCAACCGTCATTTGGTATGCTTTGCTCTTGGTCAGAATTAGGAATGGCAGAAGACTCAGACGGTATTTTAGAACTACCAACTGATGCGCCTTTAGGCACGGATATTCGTGAATATTTATCGCTTGATGACAATATTATCGAGATTGATTTAACACCGAACCGCAGTGACTGTTTGGGGATTAAAGGTGTCGCTCGAGAAGTTGGTGTATTGAATAATGCTGACGTAAACGAACTTACGGTAGAAGCAGTATCACCGAGTATTGATGATAAGTTGGCCATTGAACTAGTCGACGCTGAAGCTTGTCCAAGATATTTAGGTCGAGTGATTAAAGGTATTAACCTTAATGCAACCACACCATTATGGATGGTAGAGAAGTTGCGCCGCAGTGGCGTTCGCTCTATTGATCCTGTTGTAGATGTGACCAACTACGTTTTATTAGAACTTGGTCACCCAATGCATGCATTTGACTTAGCCAAGATTGACGGTGGTATCAAAGTTCGTAAGGCGAGCGAAGGTGAAAAACTAACACTTTTAGACGAAACAGAAGTTACGTTAGACACTGATACATTAGTGATTGCAGACAATGAGAAACCGATGGCGATTGCCGGTGTATTCGGTGGCTTAAACTCAGGTGTAACTGCAGAGACTACAGATGTTTTATTAGAAAGTGCCTTTTTTGCGCCTGTAGCGATGGCAGGTACAGCTCGTCGTTATGGTTTACATACTGATGCGTCTCACCGATACGAACGCGGTGTCGATTTTGAATTGCAAAAAACAGCAATGGAACGCGCAACTCAATTGTTGCTTGAAATTGTAGGTGGGCAAGCAGGTCCAGTTGTAGAAGCGGTTAATACTGCAACATTACCAAAAGAAACGCCTGTGACACTGCGTCGTTCAAGATTAGATCGTGTACTAGGTCATCACATTAGCGATGAAGAAGTGACTACAATCCTTAGCCGCTTGGGCTTAAAAGTATCTTTTGAAAACGATACATGGACTGCAACTTCACCTAGTTTCCGTTTTGACATCAGTATTGAAGAAGACTTAATTGAAGAAGTTGCCCGTGTATATGGCTATAACAACATTCCAAATGTTGCGCCTCAGGCCTCTTTGTTGATGCCTACACACAAAGAAAACAAAATTGAGAAAGTAAAATTTGCAACGACGTTAATTGATTTGGGTTATCAAGAAGCTATTACCTATAGCTTTGTTGATCCTAAAGTACAATCTGCTTTGTTCCCTAATCAAGAAGGACTGGTTTTACCGCACCCAATTTCTGCTGATATGTCGGTCATGCGTTTAAGCTTGTGGTCTGGTTTATTACCTGCTGTTGCTTATAACCAAAAACGACAACAAAGCCGAGTTCGTTTGTTTGAGACTGGTTTGCGTTTTACCCCTGATTCTCAAGCTGAGATGAACATTCGTCAAGAAGCAATGATTGCAGGTGTTATTACGGGCACTATTGGTGGCGAATACTGGGACGGAAACCCACGAGCGGTTGATTTTTATGATATCAAAGGCGACGTAGAGTCACTTTTAGCCAAGTGTGCTGAAAATGACAGCTTTGAGTTTGTCCCTATGGAAGCTGATGATGTGCACGCTGCTGCATTACATCCTGGTCAATCAGCAAAAATCCTTCGTAACGGTGCAGTAGTAGGTTACGTAGGTGCGGTTCATCCACAAGCAGAAAAGTCAGTTGGCTTAAATGGCAAGACGTTTGTCTTTGAACTATTGTTGTCTGCAATTGATCAACGTAACTTACCGGACGCGCAGCCAATTTCTAAGTACCCATCAAACAGACGTGACATTGCTGTAGTGGTAAAAGAATCGGTAAATGCGGGCGAAATCTTGAAAGAGATAAAAAATATTGGCGGAAATCAATTGGTTGACCTAAACTTGTTCGACGTGTACCGTGGAGAAGGTATCGAAAATGGCAACAAAAGTTTGGCCATTTCTTTAGTACTACAAGATGTTGAAAAAACATTGGAAGAACAGGATATTAGTACTAAAATTGATCAAGTAGTTAAAATGTTAACTGAAAAATTTGACGCGACGCTAAGGCAATAGAATTATGGCACTAACCAAAGCAGAAATAGCAGAATACTTATTTGAAAAGGTCGGCTTATCTAAGGCTGACTCAAAAGCGTTAGTAGAAGACTTTTTTGAAAAGATACGAGAGACACTGGAAAACGGTGAACAGGTAAAGCTTTCTGGTTTTGGTAATTTTGAGTTGAGAGAAAAGAAGTCCAGACCAGGTCGTAATCCAAAGACTGGGGAAGATATTCCTATTTCGGCTCGAAGAGTTGTCACTTTCCGTCCCGGGCAAAAGCTCAAAGCTCGAGTCGAGGTTGGAACGGCCGACTTAGTGAAAGACAAATAACTATTTTGTGCGTTTCGACTTTATAAAAAGTATAAGCCAAGGATTTATTCTTGGCTTTTTTGTCTCTTTCTAGCCAGCTTTTCTGGTACGAGTTAGCCAAAATTAGGGCATAAAAAAAAGGTAACATTTCTGTTACCTTTTTTATTAACCGCTAAAGTCTAACGATTTAATAGAAACCTTGTGGTGTACGGCTGTCTGAGCCTAAAGATGCAAGATAGTCTAACCAAAAGTTTGCAGGATTATATCCGTCGCCTTTTTTGGTAACAGTATAGCCCTTAGACGTTGCTTCTTTTTTAGGTGCTGATTTTGTAGCGGCCTTAGCTTTCTTTGCTGCAGGCTTTTTAGCTGCTGGTTTTTCTTCAGCTTTTGGTGCCGGAGCGCCGCCTGCTAATTCTTCCGTCATTTCAACGATTGCAGCTAAACGTACGTTCTTACCACCTTCAATGCTGTACCAACCGCTCTTCACTTCGATGGATGGCTCTTTGCCGTTCTTTGCTTTGAAAGCTTCAGTGAAGTCAGACAAGACTTGATCTTTGTCTAGTTTGCTCATTACATTTACCTAATAATTTTTTATTTAAAAGATGAAGTTTATTTATACAAACTTTCTAACAATAATTCAACTTTATGGCTAAATTAGCTGATTTTAATGGAATAAATAGGCTTTTTGTTGAGAAATAAATCGAGTTTTATAAGAGAGTCAATGAAAGTCACTCGGAAAAGTCTTAAACTATCTCCATTACTGGTTAAATGAAAAGGTCATTAAAATGGCAGTCTTATTAAATGAATTAATGACATATTTGGATGATGTGTTAAAGCCGCACCTCGTGAAAGACTATTGTCCTAACGGTCTGCAAGTTGAAGGAAAGGAAAAAATCAACAAAGTCATTACTGGTGTCACTGCTTCTGAAGCTTTAATTGACGCCGCTATTGATAGTGGTGCGGATGCGATTCTTGTGCACCACGGTTATTTCTGGAAAGGCGAGAACCCAACTATTAGGGGAATGAAAAAGACAAGATTAAAAAAGCTTCTCCAACACGACATTAGTTTAATTGCTTATCATTTACCTATTGACGTCCACCCAGAACTTGGCAATAACGCTCAGTTAGCCAGGCTACTGAATATTTCTAATGTAACACCGCTTGAGTCGATAGCCCCTGCAGGGATTGTGATGCATGGACAACTTGAGCCACCATTGGATTCCACCAGTTTTGCAAAAAAACTAAAGTTAATTCTTCAGCGAGAGCCTTTAGTGAGTAGCGTCAGAACACAACCTATCAAAACAATAGCGTGGTGTAGCGGTGGTGGACAAAATTATATTGATGCGGCGGCTGAAGCTGGAATTGATGCATTTTTTAGTGGTGAAGCATCAGAGCAGACCATTCATAGCTCCAGAGAGCAAGGTATAGACTTTTTTGCTGCTGGCCATCATGCGACAGAACGATGCGGGGTAAAACGTGTTGGGGAATCACTGGCTAGTCACTTTGATATCGATGTTCAATTTATTGATATTCATAATCCGGTATGACAATAAAAAATGGATAAAAGTGATCAAAACTTCGATAGTCGAAAATCTACCTTTAAAAAGAACATTTACGGTACTAGTAAAGGGAAGGTTCGAGAAGCGATTCTAAAAAGAGACCTTGATGAGTTTATAACATGCCACTTTGAAAAGGGCCAACCCCTGAATATTTTAGATATTGGCGGTGGGCAAGGTCAAATAGCACTTTATTTAGCAAAACAAGGTCACCAAGTTGTTTTAACTGATATTTCTGGCGAAATGTTAGAGATAGCAAAAGTAGCAGCCAAAGAGCAATCAATAACTAATATTCAGTTTGCTCAAGTCTCATTGCAAGAGTGTCGTGAAAACATACAAAGAAAGTTTGATTTGGTGCTTTGTCATGCCGTTTTTGAATGGCTTGAAGACCCTGAATCAGCATTTAAAGCGCTTTGTGAACTAGTTCGAGATGAAGGTCTGCTGTCCTTCATGTACTACAACCACGTTGGGCAATCTCTAAGTAATCTGGTTTATGGTAATTTTGAATATATTAAAGCCGGTATGAAAGGGCGCAAAGTAGTTAAACTCAATCCTCAATCATCTCTCAAACCCGATACAGTTAAAACATGGTTATATGAAAACAATATGAAATTGTTGAGACAATCAGGCGTTCGGTGTTTTCATGACTATATGAGAGATATAAAAAAGTGGGACGAAGATTTTGACGGTATTTTGGAAATGGAATTGGAATACAGTTTGATAGAGCCCTATAACCAAATTGGTCGCTACACACATTTAATACTAAAAAAGTAAAAGGATTATTAAATCATGAAATTATACGGTTCGGTTACATCACCCTATGTAAGACGCTTAAGAATGTTATTTGCGTGTGAAAGTCATGCTCATTTGAATTATGATTTTGTTGCCGTGAATATTTTCGGTGAAGAAAGGGAAGCCCTAAAGAAGTTGAACCCAACTCTTAAAATTCCGATGTTTGAAGATACATCTAACAAGCAAGCACCAGTATTATTAGACTCCAATATTATTTTTGAATACCTTCAAGAGAAAGTCGGCGCAAAGGCGATGACTTGGGCAGAAAAAAACGATTTGGCTTTGATAAATAGTGCAAACGATGCGTTGGTCAACTTGATGATATTGACAAGAAGTAAAGTCGATGTAAAAGAAGACAAATTATACTTTAATATCCAACGAGAACGCTGTGAAACAACGTTTAGTTATTTTAATGAAAAGCTAGCCGCAGGTGAGCTGAAAGGTTGGGACTATATTTCTATTAGTTTATTGGTATTGATCGAATGGGCCACTTTTAGACAACTTTTTGACTTTTCAAAGTTTGAGGCGTTATTAAGTTTTGTTGAGCAAAACCAAGATAAACCTGGTGTTAAAGAAACTGCTCCAGAGTAAACGCTATTTTATGTAGTGATAAACAAAAAGGGCCATTGGCCCTTTTATTTATATGCGACAAATGTCATTGAAGAGTTAAAGCATCCAAGCATAACTCATCTTTAAAAACACACTGCGCTTGTCATTGGTTACTTTAGTTAACTCGTTACTTTGATAACCGCCTTCTGAGTAACCGATGAAAAATAAGGTTTGTGGATTAACTTTGTACGAGAACAGGAGTTGACTAGCAATGCTCTTATAACTCTTGTTGAAGTCGTCACGCACATCTTCTTTGTAGTTTTCTAAGTTACGATCAATGTCAAAACCGACAACGCTTAGTCTCAAAAAGCTACGAATGTTGAATTGATAATTCATTCGTAGGTCAATTAAGTTCGCGGTAAATACCTCATCACCAGCGAATTCCATTGTATTGTATTTATACGTTAACCTGGTTTCTAGATGTTTGCCTAAGTTCAAAGTGATACGAGGCTCCCAAGCAAAAACGTCGCTCAGTCTGGAATTTGAGTAGTCTAAGTTCTCACCAATTTTAATAAAGTTACCTAACCAGATATTTGACTGTGGCCTAAATTCAACCCAAGAACGAAGCTCTTGTTCTTTAAACAGTTCAGTGTTGCCTTCAATCGATAGAGTAGATGTGTCGATTCGGTTTCCTACTTTATTTCGAACTACAGCCCCGTGACGTATGAAAGATTGCATAGGGCCGCGAACATTTACGAACAACTCGGCCTCTTCTTCGATTTTTTCGCCATTTTGGTTTTCAGTTCGGTCAATATCACCTTGGATTTCGAATCGTGTCCACCAATTAGATTGATCACCACGCCAAATGTATCCGCCACCCAAAACGCTTTTTACGTTATCGGTATTGTTAAAAAAGGCAAGGTCAGCACGAAACGCCTCACCTATATTGAAGTGTGATGCACGGAAGAACCAATCTTTATTATTGTGACGATAGTCCAGTCTAAACGCAGTGTCAGTGCCATTTATACTATCGGCACGTAAAGCCTGCTCATCACTGTAGTCACCCGAGTCTTTAATATCCAAAACAAACTCATCTGCTAAGTAAGTATCAGAGTGCATTATTTGAACATCAAAACGATTGTTATCATCTGGTTGGAACTTAGTGTCAATACTAGTTAGATAGTTGTGATAGGCGTCATTTTCTCGAACGGTCGATGTTGCCCCGACATTCCAGTCATCGTTAACAATGTAATTATATCGAAATGCTGCGTTTGTCGTGTTTTCTTCAATCTCAAAGAGATTTGAACCTAAGTTACCAGGCAGTAAAAACAGTGAAGATTCATCATCAGCAACGAATGCAGCAAAAGAATGATCATCCAGTTTACCAGTAACTTTACCGCCATAGGATGGCGCTTGAATATTACGGGTGTAAACTAAGTCAACTGGCGTTTTGAAGTAGTCTTCATTAGCTAAGAAAAACGCGCGTTTTTCAGGAGTAAACAATGCAAATGTGTTGTTTACGTTTAGTTGTCCTGAGTCTGCTTCAACTTGAGAAAAGTCTGGGTTGATTGTTGCATTAAGGGTGACATCCGGTGTAATTCCCCATTTTACATCTAGACCAACTTGCGTGTTCGAAGTGCTATTCCATTCACCAATTTCAACAGGAGAGATGTCAGAATTAATGTCTCTGTCTTGTGAAATCCCGCTGACGAATGTTGGTACGACGGTTAAATTTTTACCTTGTTTTGCACCTTGGAACCCTTCAATTGTTGGCATTTGACAGACCCAACAGTTGTTTCCTTGGTCCACTTTCATATTTGAGATACGATATCGCTCATCACGTGGGTAAAAACGGACCAGTTCAAACCCCCATTTTTGCATATCCAATCCGTCATTAAAGTTAAGAATTCGCAGCGGAATAGCAACCTCTACCACATAGCCCTCATCGGTGATGTTGCCTGCCGAGTCCCAAATTCCATTCCAAGCTGAGCTTTCACGTCCGGTTAGTTCATTCTCAATGGAGTCTGTTTGGGTACCAAGTGGATTAATGAAAAATTGATAAGCCAATGTATGGTCGTTAAAGCTGTCAATTTTTATTCCGACTAAATCGTCGTTCCAGTTTTTATCTCTATCTGACAGAACCGCTCTGATTGCTTTAGGGTTTGGATCAAACGCTTTAAAAGCAACATATAATGTCTCGCCGTCTTCAATTACCCACGCCTCAGTTCTAACTGGAGAGACCTCGTTTTCTTGGGGGTAGGTAATGTTATTAATTGAGATTTTTTTTGCTTTTTTCCAAACATCTTCCTGCATGACACCATCAATATTGATGACGGCTTCTGTTCTGGGAATACTAATGTTAGTTTTTTCTGTATGTAAAGCTGATGCGATTACAGACGTAGAAGATACAAGAGAAAGGCCAAACAACATGGTTGAAATTTTGACTTTAGAAGACTTTTCCATTTATGCCTCAAGGTTATTATTTTCTTAGGGTTTACCCATTTTTATACGGCGAATGTTAACGCATAAAAAAAGCCATAGAAAATAATTGCGGTGAGAGGTAAATCTAAACAGATAGATAGCTCATCAGATGTGTAGTTCATTTATAATATTAACAAGATCCTTTTTGGTGTAAGGTTTTTGTAAAAACTCTACATTTTCTTGTTGGTAATCTTCGTGTTTTAATTTTCCATCAGTAAAACCTGAAGTATATATAATTGGTAAATCAGGTTGGCGTTCCCTTAACTTTTGAGATAATTCTTTACCATTCATGCCATTAGGTAAGATGATATCGGTAAACAATAGATCTATTTTGTGTTTCTCAAATAGTTCAATGGCCTGTTGGGCGTCTTCGGCTTTGTGAACCTCAAAACCCATTGTTGATAGAATATGAATGGCAACTTTCGCAACCATTTCTGTGTCTTCCACAATCAGAACCGTTTGGTTTAGATAGTTATTCGAAGGTTCGTCAACCGAAATAGCTCGCTCTATTTCGCCCGTTTGACGAGATTGCTCCTTATCAGATACCTGTAAATAGACCTTGAATTCAGTTCCGATACCAACTTTAGAGGAAACTTCAATATGACCGCCACTTTGTGAAATGAAGCTATAAATCATACTTAAACCAAGGCCCGTACCTTTAGTGAGGGGTTTTGTTGAAAAGAAAGGGTCAAATATTTTATCTAAGTTTTCCTTTTCAATACCACTACCGTTGTCTCTAAAAATGATTTTAACGTAATTACCAGGCTGTAAAGTTGCCGTTAGAGGGTCATCTTTATTAATCGTTGTATCCAATATTACTACATCAAACTTTCCGCCTTCCTTCATCGCATCACGAGCATTGATTGCCATATTTAAAAACAAACTTTCTACTTGTGACTGGTCCCCGTTTACATATTTGACGTTTGATTTGTTACTAACGTCAAACTTGATTTCTGCGCCTAATGCAGTTGATAGAATAGGGTGGATTGAATTAACTACGCTTTCGAGATCAACTGTATTATCTGCAAATGGTTGTCGTTTACTGAATGCAAGTAAACTTCTCGTCAATGATACGCCTTGCGTAGCTGCCTCTGTAATTGCTTGAAGTTTTTCTTTTCTTTGTTCATCACTAAACGTTTGGGAGGCATCAAGGAGGATGTCTGCATTTCCCATTATAATCGTCAATAAGTTGTTAAAATCATGCGCGACACCACCTGTGACTAAGCCAATAGAGTCCATCTTGTGTGCCCTAAATGCCAATTCTTCTTGAACTTTTTGTTTACTAATATCGCGTTCAACGGCGATAAAATGTGTGACGTTACCGTTGTCATCAGTAATAGGGTTGATATCTAGCTCATTAGAGTAAGGCTCACCCACCTTTGTGTAATTAGTCACTAGGACTCGAATAGGCTGATTTTTTTCTAACGCACTTCTGATTTCATCAAGCTTTTCACGTTCCGTATTTGGTCCCTGCAGCAATCTTGGTGACTTACCGATGATATCGCTTTTGTTATAACCCGTGACGGTTTCAAAAGCGTCGTTAACATATACAACTTCCGGTCCCGGCGAATCAATAGTATCGGCTTTCGTAATCAAAACTACATCGTTGGCTTTATCAATCGCTTTTCTTAACAGATTAAGTTCGTCAATAGAGGCCTTTTCGGAGGTAATGTCCTGAATATAGAGTCTGACACCATTTAGTGAAGCATGTATTCTGACAAATAAATCAGCTTGGTTATATTTAATAGACAGCGTTCGGGTGTTTTGGTCGCTTTCTACCTTTTCACATTCACTTATTAATAGTTTATTTTGGAAAAACTCACTTGCTTGCGATACTTCTAACCCTTCTGAATCCGGTTCTAAACTTATTAAGATCTCGGCTCTAAAGTTATGGAATTCTATTACAAACTTGTTGTCGCGGCGCTCAAGGCTAATAAACCCATCTTCCATTCCTTGTAATATGCCCTGTAACTTGGCCACAAATTTGTCATTTTCCAGCCTGAGCATTTCGGTTTCTGTATTATCGAAAGAAGCACAAAACCACGTTACTCGACCTGACTTCTTATTCGTTATTGGTTTTAAATGAGAAATGAAATAACGTGTTTGAGATTTATTATTTATAACTCGATATTTTAATGTGCTTTGTTTTTGTTCTTGTAACGCTGTTTGCCATTGCTGATGTATATGGGGCGCGTCATCTCTATGGATGAAATTTTGCCATCCCTCTCGTAGGTCATTTAAAGACTCACCAAAAAATGACTCATGATTATCACTAATAAAGTCAATTTTACCTTCTTGTGTAAATGTCGTTACAAAAATAGGTAAAGAATTAGCAAGCTGCTCAAATTTGAGGCGTTCTTTATCAAGAATTAAATCTATTTGTGATCGTTGTGTAATAGGTTGGACTGCGAAAGATGTTGTCCCTTCAATGTTTGAAAGTTTAATTAATTGAAACCACTCGTATTTTAAATTTGCTTGTCTGGTTCTCATGCTTATTGAGCTACCATCATTATTCTGAACGAGCTTTTTCAAAGACTCAGTTTCAGTGCTACTGAACATCTCAAAAAACACATCGAGTGACCAGGACTTTGAATCTGTCTCAAATAATTTTTGAGCCTGATGGCTCAAAGTAACGTCAGAATTCGTGAAGTTAATGGTGCCAAGTTCGGCAGCATTTATGAGATTGTCTAAGCTTTCACTCTGTTTTTGGTTTTTGAAGTGTGTTTTTATTTGTTTAACCGAATAAAACCAAGTTGCAGAGATGGTAACTATCGCGAGGATGCGATTAAGGAGGTCAGCGTTCACATCTAATTGTAATTCCTCATTTCGTAGCAAAAAACCAACAATAATGAAAAGGACGCTGAGGGAAGAAATTAAGTGAACAAATTTAATTTGACCATTTTGCATTGCTGAGAGAATTATCAAACAAAATACAAAACCAATAGACAGACCCAGATGGCTGTATATGTCGACAATTAAGCCTATACATAAAGCAAATATCGTTAAAACTGTCTTTTTACCATTTTCAGGGGTCATAAGGACTCTAATTTATTGCAATACAAAAATTTAAAATTCAGGTAATTACATAATTTATAGACTATAAATAAGACTATGGATATTCGAGACTAGGATAACTAGCAATTAAATTGTTTTTATCGCTAATTTGAGAGGTTTTATAAGGCGTATATGGCTAGCCAAAACACCAGCAACATTCCAACTAGACATATTCTTTTATTAGATGATGTGAATTTAATGTGTCAGTTTCTCAATGAAACGTTGCGCACGATACCTAATGTGGAATGTCACACCGCGTCACGTATTGCCAGTGCTGAGGGGACCCTCTCTAGGGTACCAATCTCTATGGCGATTATAGATTTAAACCTGCCTGACGGCAGCGGATTAGATATTGTTAAATTAATTCGCAAGGGTGAAGGTAAGGGAGATCATGATGTACCTATATTAATTTTTTCTGGAAATACTTACAAAGAAGCAGTTAAAGAATGTTTACTGTTTAAAGTAACAGACTTCATCGTTAAACCTATCGTTGCAATGGAGTTAAGAAAAAGAGTTGAAGCCCACTTGAGTAAAGTGCAAGAACTAGAGCCACCACAGTTTTTTCAAGAGTTGGATCGTAAGTTACAAGCAGAAAAACCTAAGCCCGTTGTTAAAAAACCTAGTTCTTCTGTTGTCTCCAAAGACGACGAAGAGGATACTCAACGCGTACCACCGCCTAAAATAGAAAAAGAAGTACAAGAAAATCTCTATATTAAGTGGCCTGCTGCTGCCACAACGGGCTTTCATCAACTCGATAGGCGGCTAAAAGACTTGTGTTATCACCTGAATCACTTTCATTTTTATAGAACGGAAAAGGATGTTTACCCAACGGCTGAAAAAGATGTGGAACAAATAAATTTGTGTATAGATGACCTCAAGTATGCGATTAAACCCTTACGAAGCGCAAATCCGAACCTACCAATATGGAAAGCTTTAGAGGAAAGGATAAAGCTTATTGCCGAGCTTCCATTTAAAAAGCTATCCCCGAATAAAATTTCAGTAGATGCCAAGAAGAATTTTAGTAAATCGTTACGAACTGCATGGTTGGGAATTTTAACAAAACCAATAATTCAACGTAAAAAGTGACACAGATAATGACAGAGCTATTTTCAGAAGAAGTGTTGAACCAAAATTACGAGGGCTTGCCTGAGGTACTTTTAATCGACGGGCTGGAGTCTTATTGCAGCGAAGCTCAGGTATATGTGAATGAAATGCGATATGAGGATGAGGAAACGCTTGTTCGTCATGCACATAGTCTAAAAACGATGTCCAAAATGGTGGGCGCTATGCAAATGGCCTTAATTTGTGAGGAATACGAGAAAAACAAAGGTAAAGGAAAGGTTAGAAAAGAACATATTATTCAATTGTGGCCAAAAGTTAAGATTGCCATTGAAACTTATGTCGCGAGTCTCAAGTATTAATAGATAAATATTTTTGACAGAGGTGTTAATGAAACAAAAGGCATTTGATAAGGCCATGGAAATGCTAACGTCCGAAGATGACGGACGGGTATGTAAAGATATACCGGATTCTGCTTGTGATGAACAGCCGAGAAATTACTTCATACATCTGTTATCACTCACAAGCACAAAAGTTGCTGATGGACTCCTTGATCCTAAACTCGTTTTGAGTTGGCTTATAACCCATTTAGGAGCTTCTAGTTTTTTTGTAGGTCTTTTAGTACCAATTCGCGAAGCTGGCGCGTTACTTCCCCAACTGTTTACAGCACAACACATCAGAGCGTTAAAAGTTCGAAAGTGGGTCTGGGCATTTGGTTCAATAGTTCAAGGCGCATGTACAATAGGTATTGGGCTAGCTGCACTCTTTTTAAGTGGATCTGAACTAGGGTGGGCTATTGTCATTTTACTTTCAATTCTAGCAGTCGCTAGAAGCCTTTGCTCTGTAAGTTACAAAGATGTTTTGGGCAAAACGATAAGCAAATCTAAAAGAGGTTCAACAACTGGACTTGCAACGTCTCTTGCTTCTGCATTTGTAATGATCTTTGCCTTGATTATCACGTTCGATATATTCGACCGATTTCTATTAATCCTGACTGCATTGTTTGTAGCTGGATGTTTGTGGCTCACAGCAGGGGTGATATTCGGTAGAATCGTAGAAGCGGAAGGGGCGACGAGCGGTGGCGGTAACCCATTCACCGTTTTTAAAGAAAACACATCTTTATTGAAAAGTGATTCACAACTTCAACTTTTTATTTTGACTCGTGCACTTCTAGTTAGTACTGCCTTAGCACCACCATTTATGATTGCACTGGTATCTGATATCGATAAGGCATCATCGATAAACCTTGGTTTGCTGATTGTGGCTTCCGCACTAGCGTCATTTTTAAGTAGTTATGTGTGGGGGAGGCTATCGGACAAATCTAGTCGATTAGTTCTTGTACTCTCTGGTTTGATAGCAGGCTCAGTGTTAAGTTTTATGTATCTATATCAGGATTTGTTTTTACAAATCGAGATATTACTTCCCGTTTTACTGTTTGTGCTTATGATTGCCTATCAAGGTGTTCGATTAGGGCGCTCTACACATTTAGTGGACATGGCAAATGAAGACACGAGAGCAACCTATACCGCTTTATCTAATACAATTATAGGGTTGTTCTTATTAGTGTCATCAGTGTTTAGTATATTGGGTAGTGTATACGGAAACGAATACGTCATTTTAGTTTTTGGTTTAATGTCATTTGGGGCGTGCTTGTCGGGGTTTTGCCTAAAAGAAGTTCAAAAAGAATAATAGAAGAAGAGTTGAGCCTGACGGGCTGTGAACTTATTAAGAATATATAAGAATTGGTTGCGGGAGCCGGATTT
>NZ_CEYNSH010000037.1:0-6102 GCF_982872775.1 Psychrosphaera sp.
TAGTCACGTGTCTGTATTTGAAGGGAGATCTGGTTGTATCTGAACTAATTTTGGCGACATAAAAAACTAATAAGGCAATGATAGGTAGAATCAAATAGAGCCATTTGTGGTTTCTAATGTGGCTATCGTGGTTTGTTGGGGCTATCGTTGTTTGGTCTGCTGTTTTTGAAGCAATACTGTTTGACGTCACTATTTCAGCAGAGAAATCCGTTTGTTTATGAGTAGTAGTTTTGGTGTCTAGATTGTTCGCCGCTTGCTTGGGTGTCAGTGCTTTTGGCGTGAAAGTAAGACTGTAGCCTTTTCGATAGTGTGTTTTTATGAATATTTGATTGCTTTGAGGCAACTTGAACTGTTTACGTAATTCAGAGATGGCACGATTAATCGAATTGTCATCGACAAAGCTCATCTGCCAAACGTTTTCAATCAGTTCCTGACGAGTAATGACTCGGTCGTGATTCTTAATAAAGTAAACAAGTAGGTTTTCAATTAATGGCTCAAGGACACGTTCAGTGCTTCCGCATTTTAGCGTCCCACTATTTTCTAAGTAACTCCACTCACCAATTTGAAATCCGTTCATTAACCTTTGTCCCTAAACACTTTTGTACAGGGTACAAAGTTGAATAATTTTTCGCAAGTACATTATTTGTACGAAAGTTAATTCTTATTAAAAATTTAAATGTCTCATAATGTTTGATTGTTTATATATTTAAAAACAGTGAGTTATGTTTCTAATAAGATTTTAAAACATTATGAGTTTATTCCTAAGATATCCATAAGCGACTTTTTTAAAGCGTGCTCTTAATCTTTAGTCACTGCTCAGCAGCAGCTCGAAGTAAACAACTAAATTTCAAATTAAGGGAACGCCATGAAAAACGTGATTAAGTCTCATTTAACAACTAAGACATTGGTTTTTACGCTAGCACTTGCAAATTCAGCTGCTGGGGTAAGCCAATTAGATGAAACACACACCTCTCAACTTCAAGAATACATTTATTTGGACTCAAGCTTTATTTTTAAAACGATGGAAAGTCGTTATGAAGATCAAATGGATGTTCGAATCGAAGAGATCTCTGAAAGAGTCAATACAGCGCTAGAGCGCGAAGTAAGCAAAAAGCTTGATCAATAAATCAAGCTTTGAACCATCGATATATTATTTAAAGAAGGAATTCATAATGAAAAATGCACTTACTAATCTGACTATCGGCCTAACACTTATTTCTAGCTCTTTTTGTTCTATGGCAAACTCTGTCTGGGAAGTTAAAAAAGGCGATGACAGCGTTTATGTCGGCGGTACGATACATTTGTTACCAGTATCAGAGTTTCCGTTACCAGAAGCTTTTACTGATACTTATGCCAAAGTTGATGAAATCGTTTTGGAGGCGGAATTACCGGACCCAACAGACCAGTCTAGTCGCATGGCCTCGCTTACTGCTATGCGCTATGGTGAAGGCGTCGCTATTACTGATTTTATTTCTCCTGAACTTAAAGCCGAGCTCGATAGTTATTTTGATAGTGTTGGTGTCGACTTTGACAGTTTAACTGGCTTTAAGCCGGGCTTTATCGGCACGGTAATCTTTTCAATAGAGGCAAATAAAGCAGGAATGGCCGGGCAGGGCGTTGATGCCTATTTCAAACAGCTTGCAGAAAAAGACGACAAGACAATTCAATTCCTCGAAACCTTTGAAAGTCAATTAGAAATGCTTGCTCAACTAGGAGTGGGTGATGAAGAATCCGCACTTTCCAGTCAGGTTAAGGGTGTTCATGACATGGTGCCTACTTTTCAAAAGATAATTAAAGCGTGGCGACAGGGCGACTCTGACACTATAGAAACACTAGCCGTCTTACCACTCAAAGAGCAGTACCCAAATACCCATCACGTATTGTTACCGGCGCGCAATCACAGGTGGGTGCCGCAAATCGAAGCAATGTTTAACGACGAAGATAAAGAATTTGTTTTGGTTGGCGCGGCACACCTAATAGGAGAGGGAAGTGTTTTGGAATTGCTCGAGTCGAAAGGTTATGAAGTAAACAAGTTGTAGTGTCGATTTGACATCTGAGTGTTGGCTCAAGTGTACCAAGCGGGTTTAAAACTCTACATAACAGAAAAAAGTAAGTTAAACAAAAAGGCAGCAACGAATTTTCGTGCTGCCTTTTTAGCTTTCCTAAGCCTTAGTTTGGCTTTTACGTATCTTTTGCTTCGTCTTTAAAAGCGACTAGCTTGTTTGTTTCATATGATGAAAATCAACGTCTTCGCTTTTTAAGCCAGCTTCAGGGTCGTTAAATTTGTCATAATCAAACTCTTTTTCAGAGGCAGCGACAACACAACTTACCATACAGTCACCTGTGACGTTTACGGCAGTACGGGTCATATCAAGTAGTCGGTCAACACCCAAAATCAACGCAATACCTTCAACTGGTAAGCCGACTTGTTGTAGAACCATTGCTAACATGACAAGGCCGACACCTGGGACTGCAGCAGTACCAATTGAGGCTAATGTCGCTGTCAGAACAACCATAAGGTAGTCACCAATCGTTAGGTCAACACCGAAGATTTGCGCAATGAATACAGTCGCAACACCCTGCATAATAGCGGTGCCGTCCATGTTAAGTGTTGCACCCATTGGTAGTGTGAATGAAGCGATTGAGTTTTTAACGCCTAGTTTTTTAGTTGCCGTTTCCATTGTAACTGGAAGTGTGGCACCGGAACTTGACGTGCTGAAAGCAAATAAAGCTGCATCACGCATTTTCTTATAAAACGTTATAGGATTGAGGCCAGTAAATGTTTTAAGAATAAGGGCATAAACGATTAGGCCATGGGTTAGCAACACCGCGATAACCAACAAGAAGTATTTAACTAAGTTGGTGATCGTTGCAAAGTCGAGTGTGGTGAAAAGCTTAGCTAACAAACAGAAAACACCGTACGGCGCTAAGTTCATTAAAATGACGACTAGACGCATAATAACTGCATTGATGTCTTCAAATAGTGAAGTTAATCGCTCACCAGGCTTACCTGCTAACGCCATTGAGATACCGAATAATAAGGCAAAAACAATAACCTGTAGCATATTACCTTCGGCCATTGACTCAATAGGGTTGGTAGGGAACATATTTACAATAACTTGAGCAAACCCTGGCGCCTCTTTGGCTGTGTAGCTTGCATCAGTGGACATATTTACGCCTTCACCTGGCGCAATAACTAATGCTGCCATGATCGCCAAGGAAATAGCAATTGCGGTTGTCATCAAGTACATCGCAATAGATTTGCCGCCAAGTCTCGCAAGCTTTGATGTATCATTTAGGCTGCACGTACCTACTACAAGAGATACAAATACAAGTGGCACAACAATCATTTTAAGACTGGCTACAAAAATAGCGCCACCGACGTAAAATAGTCCGTTCACAAAAAAGTCATTGAATGAAAATTCAGTTACACCAAGAGGAATAACAAAATCTCCGGTGCCAGCGAATAAGATTTGAAACAGGACACCGACACTGATACCAGCGATCATGCCGATAAGAATGCGCGCGGTCAGACCCATTTTTTTTGTTTCGTTTTGAGCTGTCATGATTAATTATTCTTATTTTAAGTTTTAAAATCCGCGCAAGTATAACCACAATTCCAATCAAATTTCATCCTAAGCACGGTAAGTTACAAATTTTTCCTAATTAAATACAAAAATCGATTGTGTAATATTTTGATATTTATTAACTTAGACATAGATGATACCGCAATAGTATTTACTTAAAAGGGAGAGTTTGCATGTCACCAACGTTTTTAAAGGGCTCAATACGTAGCTTTATAGTTGGTTTGTTATCATTGATGGTTGTTGCCTGTGGTGGCGATGGTCAATTATCGGATGGCACTACAACAGAAGACACATCAGGGACTTCGCGTCTTGGCGCGTCTTTACAGAATTCACTTGGCGTTGCTGATAGCACATTGGCTGAAGGTGAGGTACTTACTCTAGCGTTGACGTTAGAAATAAATGACGAACCAGCAGCTGGTGAGACAATTAATGTTGTTAATAACGACACCTCACTCGCAACACTTTCATCCTCTTCGACCGTAACTGCGACAGACGGCACAGCGACGTTAACACTTACTGGTGGTTCCGTTGCAGGTCAAGGTACGTTGACCATCTCTTCTGAACAAAGCGGTTTACAAGATTTAACGGTTTCATATGTTTCGACCGGTGAGCCAGTTACCTCTTCTTCATCTTCTATTTATATTATTCCTGCAAGCACTCCTTCTGAGGAGTACGCTAACATCAATAGCTCGAGTCTAAACGTTATTTCGGCTGTGAGTCCTGCGACTCTGCTAGTGAAGTTAGTTAATGAAAATGGCGAACCTGCGGTAAACCAAATAGTTTCTTTTGACCTGACTTCAGTTGAAGGCTTGGTAGAAAACGCCAGCACTGACAAAGGAAACGGCAGCACATTAACGGACGAAAATGGCTTTGCAACGTTAGACCTTTCTGTAGGTACCACAAGTGGAGCAGGCAAAGTTCTGGTCAATTTAGAAGATGGCTCTGTACTTTCTATTAATATTTCATCGGCAGGCTTAGTCGGTGAAGGTGGGTCTAGCAATGTTTACACAGCATACTTGATACCGACTACGGTTTTAGAGACCGAATATCCATCGGTTACAGGTTCAATGATGACGACCATTGCGTCTTCAAGTCCGGGTAAAGTACTAATTGGTATTTTTGATAGCGAAGGTAACCCAACTGCTGGTCAAATTGTTGCAGTTTCGTTAGCAGAGGGCTCAGAAGATTTAGCGACGTTGAGTAATGACAAAGGAACGGTTATTACAGATGAAAACGGTTTTGCTGAGATCAATATTGTTGCGACAGATGTCAGTGGTGCAGGGACGATTAATGTGACCTTCTTTGATGGTACTGTACAATCATTGAACTTTGAATCAGTCGGTGACGGTAATCAAGAAGCAGCGGTTGACATTGGCTCAATTGAGTTACTAGCGAATTCTTTCCAGTTGGCTTCTTCAGCTTCGGACAAAATCGAACTAATTGCATTAGTAAAAGATAATAAAAACAACTTATTACCAGATGTTCGAGTGAGCTTTGAAGCAAGCTCTGGTGGTATCGAAGTTGTTGAGGCTGTTACAACCAGTGGTGGTGTAGCAACTGCGTTATTAGATACAAGAAATAATCCTGAAATCAGAACCATTGACGTTTCGGCGTTTGTGAATGACCAGATTGCTTCAGTAAGCATTGACGTTACTGGTACCAGCGTAAAACTGGTTGGTAGTAACTCTATCGTAACTGGTAAAGACTCAGATATGAGCGTTTCGTTACTAGACTCAGATGGCAATGGTATTTCACAAAGACGAATCTTCCTAAACAGTACCTCTAATAATGCGTTAGAGACTCTCGACGGTCAGGCACTACCTGTCGCTGACGACGGCACGGGCGCTTTATTACCATATGTAATGACTGATACAACCGGTAATGCTCAGTTTACTTATGTTGCTGGAACTAGCGGTGAGGACACGCTGAGTGCTTTAGCACTAGGTGCCAATACGGATTATATGATATCTGTGTCTCCTGATAACTTTACTATTGCAGTAAGCGATGAAGAAGTCATGATGGAGCAAGGCCAAGACTTTACATTGACTTGGCAAAAAAATGGCGCTGGGTTCTCGGGTGACGTTCTGTTTTCTTCAACTCGCGGTACTATTTATGATGATGCTGGTGATGTCGTAACTGGACCAATTTCGACTGATGCAAATGGTGAGGTTGTGGTTACTCTACGTTCTACCAATGCAGGTCCTGCGATTCTTACCGCTAAAGCAGAAGGCTTAACAGCAACTCAAAACTTTGAGTTCATTGCTGAAAAAGCGCATCAAATTGATTTACAAGCTTCTCCTTTCTCGATCGGTCCCAACGCTCAAAAATCGACAATCAGTGCAGTCGTTCGCGACAAAGACGGTAACCTTGTTAAAAATCGCCCAGTTAACTTTAGCTTATATGATGTGAGCGGTGGTTCAATTTTCCCAGCAACTGACGTGACAGATAGTAATGGTTTGGCAACGACGGTTTATACATCAAATGCTGTATCTGGTAACGAAAGTGTTGTCATTGC
>NZ_CEYNSH010000037.1:6202-30628 GCF_982872775.1 Psychrosphaera sp.
ATTATTACGAAGGCTTCTGGGTTGCGACCTTCGATGAAGACGATGAGTTTGTTCAATATGCTCCAAACATTACTGGTGTCTGCGAAAGCGAAGACATCGACCGTGATGGGGTTCTGGACCGCATTGAAGATGTTGATGGTGATACCACCCAAGATTTATACAATGAAGATTTGGATAATGATGGCCGCTTAGATACTTTCAATGAAGACCTAGATTTGGATGGGAACCTAGACGTAAATGAAGACCTAGACGGTGACGGTAATCTAGATTTTGATGAAGACATTGATGGTGATAACAATCATGACTTGTTCTACGAATATGTCAGTGGTGTTTGTTCTCTCGACGACCCTAATAATGTAGACACAAACAATGACGGAAACCTAGACGTTGGTGAGGACAGAAACTGTAATCGTTTACTGGATGCTGGTGAAGATACCAATAATAACGGTGTTTTAGATCTGACAGAGGACTTGGATGACGACGGCCGATTTGACCGTCAAAATGAAGATGTTGATCTTGATGGAACACTGGACACAATTAATGAAGATTTGGACGGTGACGGATATCTTGATACTTTCCCTTCATTTGATGGAACCAACTATGGTCGCGACTTAAACAATGACGGTTCAGTTACAGATGCTGAAATAGGCATTATTGAAGACATCGACGGCGACGGTAACTTAGACGTTATTGAGTATGACTATAATAACGATGGTGTCGTTGACCAATCTGGTATCAATGAAGACCGTAACCGCAATGGTATGTTAGAACCGGGCAATGTTGTCACAACCATTGGTGATTTAATCACTGATGAGAACGGTACAACAACAGTTGGACTTCGTTACGCAGAGAGCTATGGTGCTTGGGTACGAGTAGAGTTAATTGTTAAAACTAAAGTCGCTGGTACTGAATATCAAGATGTAGTTGAGTTCACGTTACCTTACTCAGGTGATGATGTGACGGACGAGCAAAACCCTCCAACTCGTAACTTGTTCGGTAGCGATGGAAACTGTGCGACGGTAGAGTAGATCTCTATCGTTAAACTTGGTTAAGTATTTTAACGACTTACCCTCGTAGACAAACTTTAAAAACGCGCTATCTGCGCGTTTTTTTATGTCTAAAATTCACATAAAAAAGGCTGTCCATTGACAGCCTTTAAAGTATGTTAGCTTTATATTAAAGGTTTTCGACTTAATATAAGCTTAAACCAAACTGCTAAACAACATTTTAACGTTGGAATTCGTAGACCGAACCAAGGTTAAGAATTTGAGTTAGCTCATCTAATGCAGTGCGAGACTCGATAACCAAATGTGGGTCTTGTAAGTCATGTTCAGACAACTGATCACGGTAGTGTTTCTCAACCCAAGTGTTTAACGTACCAAATAGGTTGTCTGACATAAGTACGTTTTGGTTCGTAGCGGCAAGCTCAGCTTCGCTCAATGCAACTCTCAGTCGCAAACATGCTGGACCGCCACCGTTACGCATACTTTGTTTGACGTCAAAGAAGTGTACTTTCTTAATTGGTGTGTTTTGAGTAACTAGGTCATCTAGGTAAGAAGAAACCGCAGCGCTTTCCTTACACTCCATTGGAGCGATGATAGCCATTTCGTTGTTACCGATATCAACTAACTGAGTATTAAACAAGTAGGTCTTAACTGCTTCTTCAACGCTCACTTGATCAGTTGCAACTTTAACAAAATGCATTTGCTTATTGTTGTGAGCAGAGTATTTAGCATTTAACTCGGCTAACTTTTCTTCCGTGTTCAAGAATGCTTGCTCATGGTAGAAAAGCACGTTTTGGTTACCTACGGCAATAACGTCGTTGTGGAAGACGCCTTGGTCGATAACGTCTGGGTTTTGTTGTACGTAAACAACACCTGAGTCATCTAATTGGTGTAAACGAGCAACGGCTTGACACGCTTCAAACGTATGACGAGCTGGGAATTTAGTTGGTGCTGGTTTACTTGCATCAAATGCATAACGTCCATACACGAACATTTCAACGCCACCTTGGCCGTATTCATCACAGAATCTTGTGTGGTTTGCCGCACCTTCATCACCGAAGTGGTCGTTATCTGGTAAATGTGTGTGGTGAGCAAAGTGAGCTTGATCAGCAAACATCGCTTTTAAAATGCGACCACTTGTTTCTGGTTCTAATGAACGGTGAAACTTGTTGGTTAGGTTAGCCGGAGTGAAGTGAACCTTTTTATCTGCAGTATCAGAGCTTGGTGACACTGTCGCTGCGTTTGCTGTCCACATACTCGATGCTGAATATACCGCTCTTAATACCTGAGGCGCTTGTTTTGCGGCTTGTTGAAGGACGTTTGCGTCTGTGCCTGAAAAGCCTAAGCGACGCAGTGCGGTTAGGTCTGGACGCGCCTGAGGAGCAAGTACGCCTTGTTTTAGACCCATGTCATGAAGCGCTTTCATCTTCTGAAGGCCTTGTAAGGCAGCGGCCTTAGGATTAGAAACATCCTTAGCGTTAGAAAGGGACGCGACGTTTCCGACAGATAAGCCAGCATAATTGTGAGTTGGTCCAACAAGACCATCAAAATTTGCTTCAAAGTACTTCATGAATTAATTACTCCTCGACATGATATTCCGAATACATTTTTATTCAGAAAAAAAAATCTTATTTTTTTAAAAAAGGTGCCTTGTGCTTGACGAAATTTGTCAGTTTGTTAATTTCCGCACCTTAAAAATTTCTCTGTTAGCTAATTCAAATCAAGCTCATTGTGCTGAAAAGCTTATAAACAGTGCCTCTCGGAGGCTAGAAAACGTTTATATTATACGCAGTTAAACGCAAAAATCTAAATGTCTGACAGAAATTGATAGCGATTTGTGCTTGAAGTCGAATAGAATCGCATATATATCTTATAACTTAGTATAACTACGCAAATAAACCAATGACACTAACGTGGCTCAAAAAGTGAGCGGCGAACAAGTTTTATAAGTGATTGAGGAATTATGGGAAAATCTCTGGTAATAGTGGAGTCACCAGCAAAAGCGAAGACCATCAATAAATATCTAGGTAAGGATTTTGTTGTTAAATCCAGTGTTGGTCATATTCGTGACTTGCCGACATCAGGTGGTCCTAAAAAAGCAGCAGAACGAACCTCAACCAAAGGCCTATCAGCGGAAGAGAAAGCAAAGCTGAAGGCAAAAAAAGATAAGGAAGCCTTAATTGGCCGCATGGGTATCAACCCAGAAAAAGGCTGGGCAGCCAAATACCAAATACTACCTGGCAAAGAAAAGGTAGTTACTGACCTTAAAAAGCTTGCGAAAGATGCTGACCAAGTTTATCTCGCAACCGATTTGGACCGCGAAGGGGAAGCTATTGCATGGCACCTGCGGGAAATTATTGGCGGTGACGACAGCAAATTTAAACGCGTAGTCTTTAACGAGATCACTAAAAGTGCAATTCAACAAGCCTTTAGTCAGCCAAGTGAGCTGAACATCGCGCGAGTGAATGCTCAGCAAGCACGTCGATTCTTAGACCGTGTTGTTGGTTTTATGGTGTCGCCATTATTATGGAAGAAAATCGCTCGTGGTTTGTCTGCAGGCCGAGTACAGTCAGTCGCCGTTCGCTTAGTTGTAGAGCGCGAAAGAGAAATCAAAGCGTTTGTCCCTGAAGAATTTTGGCGATTACATGCCGATACATTGACGGCGAACGAAGAGGCTATTTTACTTGAAGTAGCAAAACAAGGCGGAAAAACCTTTAAGCCGACCAACAAAGCTCAGATGGACGAAGTTTTGGCTGATATTAAAGGCCAGACGTTCACTGTTGGTAACCGTGAAGACAAGCCTTCTAAATCAAAGCCGTCTGCACCATTTATTACTTCAACGCTACAACAAGCAGCAAGTACCCGTCTTGGTTTTGGTGTTAAGAAAACAATGATGATGGCGCAACGCTTATATGAAGCGGGTCACATTACTTATATGCGTACCGACTCTACTAATTTAAGTAGCGAAGCGGTTGGTGCGTGTCGTATGTACATACAAAGTGAATTTGGTGAGAAGTACTTACCAGAAAAAGCCAATCTTTACGGCAGTAAAGAGGGCGCGCAAGAGGCTCACGAAGCGATTCGACCGTCTAGCGTGGGTGTTAAGAGTGAGCAGTTGGAAGGGATGGACCGTGATGCGGTTCGTTTATACGAATTGATTTGGAATCAGTTTGTTGCCTGTCAAATGGTTCCGGCTGAGTACGACGTGACTAACCTAACCGTTAATGCCGGTGATTTTGAATTAAAAGCAAAAGGCCGAGTACTTAAATTTGACGGTTGGACACGCGTTCAACCAGCAGTCAAAAAAGCCAATGACGAAAACCAAGTATTACCAGATGTTAGTGTTGGTGAAACGCTTTCGTTACAAGAATTACAACCTAAACAACACTTTACTAAGCCAATCGCACGCTTCTCAGAAGCTAGCTTAGTTAAAGAGTTAGAAAAACGTGGTATTGGTCGTCCATCTACCTATGCATCCATTATTGGCACGATTCAGGACCGTGGTTATGTTCGTCTTGAAAATCGACGTTTTTATGCCGAGAAAATGGGTGAAATCGTTACTGATCGTTTAGTGGAGAATTTCACTGACCTACTAAACTACGACTTTACTGCACGTATGGAAGGTAGACTCGATGAAGTTGCGGATGGCGACCTGGAGTGGAAAGCGTTACTTGATGAGTTTTACAAAGACTTCAAAGGTAAGCTAGAAGACGCATCAAAAGAGTCTGATGAAGGCGGCATGCGTCAAAACACGCCAGTTGAAACAGATATCGAGTGTAGCAAGTGTGGCCGCAACATGAATATCCGTACCGCGAGTACAGGCGTATTCCTTGGTTGTTCGGGTTATGCATTACCACCTAAAGAGCGTTGTACCAACACAATGAACTTAACCAGTGGTGACGAAGCTGAAAATGTCGCGGATGAAGAGTTAGAAACTGAAGCACTACGCCAAATGAAGCGTTGTCCAGTTTGTTCAACGGCAATGGATAGCTACTTAATCGACGAAGGCCGTAAACTGCATATTTGTGGTAACAACCCGATTTGTGAAGGTTACGTTGTCGAAAAAGGTGAGTTTAAGCTCAAAGGCTACGATGGCCCAATTATCGAATGTGATAAATGTGGTTCTGACATGGAGCTTAAATCAGGTCGATTTGGCAAGTACTTCGGCTGTACAAGCGAAGAATGTAAGAACACTCGTAAGTTACTGAAAAACGGCGAAGCTGCGCCGCCAAAAGAAGATCCGGTTCATTTACCAGAGCTTCCTTGTGAAAAATCAGATGGTTACTTTGTGCTTAGAGACGGCGCATCGGGTATTTTCATGGCCGCATCGACGTTCCCTAAATCTCGTGAGACGCGCGCACCGTTTGTCGAAGAACTGGCACGTTTTCGTGACCGCATCAGTCCTAAGTTCTACTACTTAGCAGATGCACCAGCAGAAGACCCGGATGGTAACAAGGCTAAAGTTCGTTACAGTCGTAAAACGAAACAGCAGTACGTAATGACTGAAAACGACAAAGGCAAGGCAACCGGTTGGAGTGCTTGGTATGAAGAAGACAAGTGGGTTGTTGATGACAAGCGCAAAGGCAAAAAGAAGTAGCCTTAAACCACGTTAACGAAAAATAAAGTTACTAACGGTGAATACACCGTTGGGGCTTGCAATAAAAAAGGTCACTCTCAACTTGAGGTGACCTTTTTTGATGCCGGTACAGATTAACATCTATCATTACGAATTTAGACTAAATCGATGTTAATAAAACCTACCGTTTCGTTATTAAACCGGCTGTCAGTTATTGAACGACCACTATTTTAAGTTTGCAGTGGCTAACCACTGCTCTAACCAAGGCAGCGCTTTGGTTTCTGGTTCGAGCGTTTCACAAGCGTCTATTTTTAGCATTGGAACAGGGGCCTGGCCTTGTAATTCATAAAACAACTCTTCCATTTTTTCACCTGCACCACAAAACGTCGGATAACTTGAGTCACCTAATGCAATGATCCCGAAAGGCTTTTGTCCTTGCAAAGGCATAGTGTCGCGAGCGCCAAAATAAAAACCTTCCAGGTTTTGAGGTAAATCACCCTGACCGGTAGTTGAGGTGATCACTAAGCAAGCATCGACATCATGGACGTCTGTAACCAACGCTGAAGCGTTATAAATAGTTGTATGACCTTTGTCATGTAAAACTTGCTGAATAGTGTCAGCGAGCGTCTGAGCGGCACCGTATACGCTACCCATAATTAATGCTATTTGAGCCATGTTAAGTCCTATAAAAATCTGTGTAACAGAATAAGCACAGTGGATGATAAAATCGTATCATAAGTCGATTAGTTATAAATACCAATCACACTGATTGAACACACGAGTTAAGGTGTCATCAAGTGGCGCGTTAATTAATACCTCTTCACCTGTTACCGGGTGAGTAAACTCAAGTGATAGCGCGTGTAGTGCAAGCCTGTCCAAGCCTAAATGTTCTCTTGCAAGGCGATTTTGTTTGCCATCACCGTGTTTTGTGTCGCCAATAATGGGATGACGCAGATGAGCTAGATGCCTTCTAAGTTGGTGTTTTCGGCCTGTTTTAGGAATAAGTTTCATCAAGCTGTATCGTGTCGTATCAAACCGACCGCAACTAAAAGGTAGCTCAACCGTTGCAAGACGCTCCATTATTGTTGTAGCGTCTTGTGGACCGAGATCTTGATTGCGATGTTTATCAGCGATTTTGTCAAAATCTCGTGTAAGAGGATAGTCGAGCTCAAGCTTCTCGGGGCCATAACCACGAACCATTGCGCAGTATGTTTTAGTAATTTCATTTGATAAAAATAACTCGCTTAAACTTCTAGCCACTTCAGAGGTTAATGCAAAAACTAATACACCAGAAGTAGGTCGGTCTAAACGATGGATAGGAAAGACTCGTTGGCCAATTAAATCCCGAGTGAGTTGAACCGCAAACAGGGTCTCTCGTTTATCGATTTCACTGCGGTGAACCAATAGGCCCGAAGGCTTGTTGATAGCGACTAGGTGCTCATCTTGATATAAAATTTCTAGCTCGGGTGGTTCATTAAAAACAACATTTCGCATTTTTCAGACGTAATTCTATTTTGTAAATTGCTATTTAATTGTGGCAGAGGATACCACTTATTGACGCTAAACCGTATAATATCGGTTCTGTATGCAATTGAAATAACAGCTTAGCTTGGGAACGCAAATGTCCAATACGCCACAAGGTACCTCTGAACCAACCAACGCAAACAATCCAATTCCTACTCTTGCGGACTTGATGGAAAACGCCAACGCTCAATGGCGAGTGTTTGATTTGGGCAGAAAAATTCAGTCAATCAGTAAAAAAGAATTTGCGGCCGTCGAAGCCAACACCAAACCATACCCATATCCAATTCAACAAAAAGCGCGTATGGCATTATTGTTTTGGGACCAATCTCAGGTTAATGCCGAAGGCATTCAAAACCCATTTATTTGGTTTTTACAATTCGATGTCGATGAGCTGGGGATGCTAAAACTTCAACAACGAGACCATTTTATTTCAATGGTTATCAAGGAGCTAGGTGGCGCTATTTCAGCAGATAAGACAGATACCGCCGCTGGCGATCGGATGAACAATCATCCGTATAGCTTTACACCTGATCAGAACCGTCAAGCAGCCTTTAATGCTCGAGTTAAAGTCGCACTTAAACAGCCGGCATCAATGTATTATGAACACGCTCAAGCCTACTTCAGTGGTCAGTTAGGTACAGACAAATGGCAGGAGCTTACTGTTCAAGGCATTGCTGATTTTGCTTCACGTATAGAAGAGCCGGCTAATGAGACTGGATTAATTAACAGTCTTGATGACCTTAGCGTACAGACCTTAAGTGTATTAGGTGCGACGTTAGAACATTACCCCATCAGCACAAACTTGACGCAAAAGCTTATCGCACAACAAAAATTGGCAGTTGAAGCGCAGGATCACGAACAAGTGTTTCATCTATTGCGTTGTATGGCGAGCAGCCCATCAACAGGTCTAGTGACAGAGCAACTTCATTATTTATTGGATAATAATGAACTGGCAGAAGAGAGTTTATTTTTGATCATCGCAGGGCGCTTTTGGTCATATTTAAATGATCAATCGTTATTGCATAAGTTTTTTGACCGTGTGGCTTTAAATCCTAACCAACAGCTATTCCCTGGGATTTTTGCAGATTTGGTGTGTGTTCCTGAAACCAGACAAACCATGTTGACGTTTTTGCGAGACCCAAATCGTTCAGAAGCCTGTGCCAGAGCAATCGGGGCTCTTTTTGGAAGATAATTGCAGATGGTAAGAGCGCAAGGTCAGTTCGGTACTTAAAAATGGCCGATTCAGAGTGGTAGAAAAAGGTCGGAAGAAATAGGTCTCTCGGTCAAACGTACTCAGGGCGTTGTTAGAAAGACCGAATGGCATCAATAATTGCTTTGATGCCATTACCTCTACTAGCGCTCAATTCATCTAGTAACGCTAATGACTCCAGGTATTGAGACACATCAAATGCCTGAATCTGTTGTTTAGTCTTGTTGTTAAACGCTGCTAACACAATAGCCACTAGGCCTTTGACAATTTTGGCGTCAGAGCTAGCCGCCAAACGCAACGTCGGATTTTGATCCTCGTCTTGCCAAAAGTGCGTAAGCCATACATTACTCTCACAACCCTGCACAAGAAAGTCGTCACTTTTTAACTCTTGAGGTAGTACAGGTAAGTCTTTACCAATCAACATGATGCGACGGTATTTGTTTTGCCAACCTTTTTCTGCCTCTAATAAGCGCTGAACGTCCTCGTCCGTCAACGTAAACTGACTTGAAAACTCTTGTACTAATTCTGTGACTAAGATATCAGAGTCTGCATTGGATGATGTGGTCATAATGTTTTTTTTCCGATAAGATTAGATATCTAACATAGCAATCGATTCGCGTAATGCAGTAACAAATCGCTCTATATCATCCATATCATTATAGGCCGCTAAAGACACTCTAACCGTTCCATTTATTCCTAACGCTTCCATTAAAGGCATGGCACAGTGATGGCCTACACGTACCGCTATGCCTTGTTGGTCTAATAGGGCACCCAAATCAGAAACTGACTCGTCAGCATAAGTAAATGAAACTACACCAACGTTGTTAATTTCGTCGCCATAAATTCGAATACCTTCGATGGCGTTTAACTGAGACAGCAGGCCATGGTAGAGACTCTGAAGGTGCTCATGTTGCTGTTGATAGCGTTCAGATTGAATAAACTCGACGGCGGCTTTTAAGGTAATAACGCCAGCGATGTTTGGTGTGCCCGTTTCAAGAAGCGCGGGTAATGGTCGAAATGATGTGTCGTTTCTCGATACCCGCTTGATCATTTCACCGCCAAAATTAACCGGTTTGATATCAGCTTTTATCCAAGGCGCGATATACAATACGCCGATACCCGTAGGTCCAAACATTTTGTGCCCAGAAAACGCGTAAAAGTCACAGCCTAATGATTGAACGTCTACAGGCAAATGTGCTATCGCTTGCGCACCATCTATTAACACTGTGGCGCCAGAAGCCTTAGCCAGCTTGGTCATTTTTTCAATAGGGTGGATATTACCAAGTGCATTAGAAACGTGCTGCATCGCAACTAATTTTGGCTTTTCGGCCATTAGTGCCTCAAATTGCTCAAGGTCAATAACACCACTTGCGTTGAGCTCAACATATTCAATTCGCAGGCTTTTTATTTGTGCTAGTTGTTGCCATGGTACAAAGTTGGCGTGATGTTCGCTGGCTAAAAGGACCAGCAAGTCACCCTCATTTAATTGATGACTGGCCCAACTCAATGCAACGGTATTAATGCTGTCGGTTGTGCCTTTTGTCCATACAATGTCAGAAGGGGTAAAGGCGTTAATGAATTTTGCAACATCTATACGGCTTTGTTCGTAGTCATTCGTCGCTTGTTTGGCGGCCCGATAAGAGCCGCGATGAACATTGACGTTGTCTGCTTGGTAAAATCGGTCTAACGCATTAATAACGGTAGCCGGCTTCTGTGTCGTGGCAGCACTGTCGAGATATACGGTTTCTGGGTTGTGCTGAAAAAAAGGGAACTGCTCTTTAAGGCTCATAACTTCCTATAGATCCTAATTAACACTCGGTAATATTTACGGCTAGTCCACCGCGAGCAGTCTCTTTATACTTAGATTTCATGTCATTACCCGTATCCCACATGGTTTTGATTACCTTGTCGAGAGATACTTTTTGGCCGCCACTACTTCTAAGTGCTAATCGTGCTGCGTTGATTGCTTTTACCGAGCCCATTGCATTTCTTTCGATACAAGGCACTTGTACCAAACCGCCCACAGGATCACAAGTTAAACCTAAATTATGTTCCATACCAATCTCAGCGGCACATTCAACTTGCTCTACGCTGCCACCTTGTAATTCGGCTAAACCAGCCGCGGCCATTGAACATGCAACGCCGACTTCACCTTGACAGCCAACTTCTGCACCAGAAATAGACGCATTCTTTTTGTAAAGAATTCCAATAGCACCGGCGGTAAGCAAATAACGAACAATGCTCTCTTCTTCAAGGGGCTTAACAAACTTGTGATAATACATTGCGACCGCAGGGATGATCCCCGCCGCGCCATTCGTCGGTGCCGTAACAACGCGACCACCATCGGCATTTTCTTCATTCACAGCTAGAGCAAATAAGTTAACCCAATCCATAACCGTTAGCGGATCATTTGATTGCTCAGAAGACAATTTACGATGAAGGCTTGAAGCGCGACGACGAACTTTTAGACCACCGGGTAAAATACCTTCGGTGCGAATACCCCTATCGATACACGCTTCCATTACTTTCCACAGCTCAACTAATTGTGAACGAACGGTTGCTTCATCAAGCCAAACTCGTTCATTTGCCATCATCAAGCCAGGAATACTTAGTCCATCTCGTTGACACATTTCTAACAGCTCTGCACCAGTTGAGAAAGGGTATGGAACCGCTGTGTCATCGGCTTGTGGTGTCGCGGTTTCTTTTTGTAACTCAAACTCTTCGTGTTTGACGATAAAGCCACCGCCAATAGAGTAGTAAGTCTGGCTACACAAAATGTCATCGCCTTTATACGCCGTCATGGTCATGCCATTAGAATGAAGTGGCAAGGTTTTGCGACGATGGAAGATAATTGCGTCTTTATTAGGAAAACGAACGTCTTTTTCACCAAGTAAGTTGAGTGTTTCGGTTTTTTCGATGTGTGAAAGCTTACCGGCAACCGTATCTGGATCAATCGTCTCTGGCTCATCGCCCAATAATCCTAAAATGACTGCTTTGCCTGAGCCATGACCGATACCGGTTTGGCCTAATGACCCAAATAATTCGGTTTGAATATAATCTACCTGTTCAAAAATACCTTGCTCTTTGAGCAGTAATCCGAACTGGCGTGCGGCTCTCATCGGGCCGACGGTGTGTGAACTGCTCGGCCCAATGCCGATACTGAACATATCAAAAACACTTAACATGAATACATTTTCTATCTTGAGAAATAATGGATAGATTGTAACGCAGATTGGTGTATTTCACACGCTGTTACACATGAGAAAAACTTATTCGATGTGGCGGATGAGTTTTTGTAGTATTGCGGCTGTAGCGCCCCATATCATCTTGTCTTGATATCGAATGAAGTGAACTTTAGAAGGGCGACCTTGCCACTTTGGGCTTAAGAAAAATTGATGCTTTTTCTGGAGTAAATAGTCTAATGGAACTTCAAAAATCTCATCCACTTCGCCGTCATTGGCTCTGAATTCCTGACTTGGGTGCACAAATCCGACGAGCGGATGCATAGTGAAGTGACTGATAGTGTTGAGCTCTGGTAGCCAGCCTAAAGGTTTAATATTATTAGTGTTGACACCTACTTCTTCATTGGCCTCACGAAACGCCGCCGCTTGCAAAGAGTCATCAGTTTTATCTACTTTTCCACCCGGAAAGCTTATCTGACCTGGATGCGAGCGCAAATGTCTCGAGCGTTTAGTTAACAATATATGCAAACCATTGGTGCGAGGAATGATAGGAACAAGCACTGCTGCCTGCTTGGCGCGTTCATGTGGACCAAATCGTCCATAATCCGGCTCCCATTCACTGTTAAATGGTCTTAACAATAGTCGGCTAGCAAACTCAGTAGGTGTCATGGGTATATCTTCACCAAATTATCAATGGGCCTTGTTGAGGTTTTCAAGTATCGGTAATATTTTGTTAACTTTATCAAGCGTTTCTTGGTACTCCGCATCACATACAGAATCTGCGACGAGTCCACCACCTGCCCAGCAATATATCTTGTTTTTATTACAGGCTAAAGTACGAATCGTGATATTCGTATCCATGTCACCATCAGGCTTGATATAACCGATTGCCCCACAATAGACGTTTCTTGGGTGTGGTTCTAATTCATGGATTATCTCCATCGCCCGAATTTTTGGGGCACCGGTAATAGAGCCGCCAGGAAATGCACCTCGAAGCAGGTCAACTGACAAGGCGCCTGGTTTCAATATCGAGGTTATAGTGCTGACTAAATGATGAACTGCAGGGTAACTTTCGATAGCAAATATAGAAGGAACCTGAACTGAACCAGGCACAGACACTTTACTCAAATCGTTTCTCAATAAATCAACGATCATTAAATTTTCTGCTCGGTCTTTTGATGCACACGCCAAATCATTTGCATTAGCTGTATCTACACTAGACGTCTTCGAACGGGGACGAGTACCTTTTATGGGTTTGGTTTCTACCTGTCTATCTTTAACCTCTAAAAACCGCTCAGGAGATAAACTTAATACGGCGCCATTAGTCAGCCGGATAAAGCTAGAAAAGGGAGCTTTGTTCGTATCTCGCAATGCTAAATAAGCTTGCCATTCGTCACCTTCATAGCTGGCTGAGAATCGCTGTGCCAAGTTAATCTGATAACAATCTCCTGAACGCAAATACGATTGCACCTTCTCAAATTTTTTCGCGTAATCGACTTGGGTCATGTTAGCTGACCAATTGGAGATTAATGTGAACGGCTTGGCTTTGGCGTTTTGGTCAGTCGTGATTTTGCTGGAAGAGCTGAGTTTCATTGCTTGGATTTGTTCAATTCGCTCCGTCAAAACACATAATTCTTGTTGTGTTCGGGACTGGCTAGCTTGACTTACAAAATGCAGCGTCACGATAGACTCGTTATGGGGGGTAGCACTAGGGCTTTGCTCATTGGTCGTTTGATCACTAAGTTCTTGAGTCAGAGTGTGTTCTATTACCAAAGCGATATCAAAAATACCAACGGCCATGTCAGGTAAATCAACTTCAGTTGGTTTGGGGGTTGGTAATTTCTCAAAGCGGCCACCCAGCTCATATCCCCAATATCCGATTGCACCACCCCAAAATGGCAATTCAAAATTGTCTGGCTTGGATTGAATCGGCAATTCAATGAGCGCTTGTTGAATAAGCGCTAGAGGATCATCGGTTGATTCTATGAGGTCCTGAGGTGAGCCTTGGTCGTTCAATCTCGAAATGGTCGTTCTCTCACCACTGGTAGACAGCAAGGTTTTGGGTTGCCAAGCGCAGACTGAAAAATGATTGTTTTGATGACCCAAACTTGCGGAGTCTAACCACATAAAGTGGTCGAGGCTTTGATATTCACCTAATAACAGAATCAATTGTTGCTGTGTGAGCGAAAAGCTTTTATGAAATAACGACGGCTGCATAATTATTATTTGGTTAACAAATCAACAAAATTAGATGTTTAACAAAAATTTTGCTGGTTTATTAGTTGGTTTCAATTGCTCGGCAGAGTATCATTCTTACTACAAAAATTCAGTACTAAAACTCAGTCACAATTAAAAAGTTGGTTTGTTTGGTTAGTCTATACTTAGACTCTATTGGTTTAGGTTCAGATTTGTGACTAATTAGAAAAACACTTTTATACGTTTACGCCTGAGTTAGTCTAAATGTAGACCAACAACAAACACTTATAAATCAGAGGTCGTTATGACGGTAATTCGCCAACAAGACTTAATCGAGAGTATTGCTGATGCATTGCAATACATGTCTTATTATCACCCATTAGATTACGTTCAAGCCGTAGAAAAGGCATACCATAAAGAGCAAAACCCAGCTGCCAAAGACGCAATGGCACAAATTCTTATCAATTCAAGAATGTCAGCGGAAGGTCACCGACCAATTTGTCAGGACACGGGCATTGTGACTTGTTTTGTAAAGATTGGTATGCAAGTTCAGTGGGACAAACACGACATGACCGTTCAACAGATGGTTGATGAGGGCACGCGTCGCGCATATCTGAATCCAGATAACCCACTGCGAGCGTCTATTGTAGCCGACCCTAATGGTTCTCGTACAAATACCAAAGACAATACGCCATCTGTTGTTCACATTGATATGGTGCCAGGTGATCAAGTTGAAGTCATGATCGCAGCTAAAGGTGGCGGCTCTGAGAATAAGTCAAAAATGGCGATGTTAAACCCGTCTGATGACATCGTAGAATGGGTAACCAAAACGCTACCGACCATGGGTGCAGGCTGGTGTCCACCTGGTATGTTAGGTATAGGTATTGGTGGTACAGCTGAAAAAGCTGCAGTTATGGCAAAAGAAAGCCTAATGGATCCAGTCGATATTCAAGACCTTCAAGAAAAGGGGGCAGAAACGTCTGACGAGCAATTGCGTTTGGACTTACTAAAAGCAGTAAATGACTTGGGTATCGGTGCTCAAGGTCTTGGTGGTTTAACGACGGTTGTTGATATTAAAGTAAAATCTGCGCCAACTCATGCTGCGTCTAAGCCTGTCGTTATGATCCCAAACTGTGCCGCAACTCGTCACGTGCATTTCCATCTTGATGGTTCTGGTCCAGCTAAACTAACACCGCCAAAATTAGAAGACTGGCCTGAAATTACTTGGGAACTGGGTCAAAATGTTCGTCGTGTTAATGTCGATGACATTACTAAAGAAGAAATCGCCACGTGGAAAGCAGGTGATACCGTTCTTCTAAGCGGTAAGATTTTGACGGGCCGTGATGCTGCGCATAAACGTATTCAGACGATGTTAGATAACGGTGAAGGCTTACCTGATGGCGTAGACTTCAATGGTCGATTCATTTACTACGTTGGTCCAGTTGATGCAGTAGGTGAGGAAGTTGTCGGTCCAGCAGGTCCAACAACGGCGACTCGAATGGATAAATTTACGGATATGATGTTAGAGCAAACAGGCCTAGCAGGCATGATTGGTAAAGCAGAACGAGGCCCTGCGACGGTCGAGTCAATTGCAAAACACGGTTCGGTTTATTTAATGGCCGTAGGTGGTGCAGCATACTTAGTATCTAAAGCCATCAAAAAGTCACGTGTTGTTGCATTTGAAGACTTAGGTATGGAAGCTATTTACGAATTTGAAGTTGAAGATATGCCAGTATCAGTGGCAGTAGACAGTACAGGTAATAATGTGCACGAAACTGGTCCTGCTATGTGGAAAGGTAAAATTGCTGAAATGGACTAGTCATAACGACTAAGATAATTCATTTTAAATACAAAAAGCGCTCGTTATGGGCGCTTTTTTTGTTTTGTAAGTTTTTGTTAAGGCTACTGTGATTTTGTGATGAATTACAGTAAATTGGGCTTTGTGTTTGATATTTAACCAAGTGATAGCAAATGGAAAATAGCGGAAAAATGGCGAACAATGGAAGTCTTAAAAATAACACTGTAGCATTCTCAGTGGTGGTTTGTTTATTGACGGCTTTAACGGCCTGTGGTGATAGTGAAAGTGAAGGCGTCGACTTTAATGAACTCAACGAATTAATAATAAAAAACCAAGTCGGATGGAATAATTCAGGCTTGATAAATTACGCATTCAGTCTTCAACGACTACCGGGCGATTGTCCAACAGCGGACGCACTCCCAACGGTTGATGTTATTGTGGAAAACAATATGGTTACTGCCGTCAAATATAAGCACAGCGGCGAAGATGCACCTTTGTCACTGGGAATGACTATTGATGAAGTGTTTAATGAACAACTCCGCCTTTTGAATCAAGCGCCTAAACAGTTTAGCGCGACAAAAAGTGGCACCGAATTACCTCAGTTTGATCTCGACTTTTATTACCCCAAAAATTATTACGTTGACATCTCATCAGCTGACTGTGATGCGACTCAAGTTAATATTTCTGACTTTATTTAATGACCACGTGTGCCATATCAATTTATAAAATGCTCACCCGTGAGATAGAAAGCGAAGCGGTTCTTAAAACTGATACTCAAGTTTTAAGTTAATTGAACTGTCTTTGTGTTTGCGTCCAAACCACTCACCGTCGATTGAAATAAATTCGGCGGTGACTGAAGTGGACTTAGTGGTCTGATACTCCACGGCTAAATTAAAACCTGTCACTTTGTTTTCCACTTCAAAAGTGTTGCCTACACATTGATCTGAAAAGTCTTCACAATGATGGTTCCAATCCATAACAGTGTTAGGGTTATAGGCTCGTGGCGTGATTGTTGTTTTGGCGTCACCGAATTGATGAAATATACTGCCATATAACAGCGCTTCATTTGACATTCTCACACCTAGAATGACAGCCACGTCTAGCATGGTTTGATCAACACTCCAGCCAGGCTCCCCGGCAGGTGCCGCATCTTTGTTTTTGTATTTCAAGGCACCAATTGAAGTGGTGAATGAAACGTTACCAGCCTCTGCAGTATTCGCCGGTGCACCAAGCCATTGGTACTTCAACTTATAACTACTTTCATCACCTGTTGTGATACTTGCTTCCAGGCCTTTGAACAAACTCACATCAACCTTTAAGTCCACGTTGATCACAGGGTCGATTGAGTCCTGGCTATTGACAGGAATGTGCAACATTTTGTTCCCCACTAGAGCTGCTTTAACTTTTAATGGCTCATTCGTGATTTCTGGACTATCAGTGCGACTCATATAGTGCTCCATATATGGCACATTACTACAGCCGGATAGGACGGTGGCTAAACCGAAAATGCTGATAATTGAACTGGCTTTTTTAATCATAAAACATTCCTGTCAATCTGCTGGCAAAAAGAAAAATTAGTGCCAGTATTTTCCATTAGTGAATGCAATATTATGTTATAAAAAGCGATGTTAGTAGAAAGAGTTTGTAATTAAATGTAAAACTAAATGACGGTAATTTATCGAGAAATTATTTTTGTTTGTGGTATTTTAAGTCACCTGAAGTATCAATAGTTTTGGAGAGGTTATGAATCAGGTAATAGGTGTGATTTTGTTGGTGGCTGGCGCTGCGCTTGCCGTTTGGGGGTATGATGTTTATGACTCAGCAACATCTCAACTGACGCGATTAATTGATGGTGAAACACCAGTGGAAGCTTGGGCTGGCATGGTCGGCGGCGGTGTCTGTATTTTATTGGGCTTGTTAAAGTTGTTTAAGAGATAAGAGGCGATGACGTCAACAGACAGAATGTTTCAACTGTTTTTACAGTTGTTGGCGGTAGCGTTTTTGGTTTACGCAGTATTTATTTGGTACAAAACGGGCGAGGTAAAAGGTTTTGCAGCTCTTGGAGCGGTTTATAGCTGGTGGTTCTCGTTTTATTTTTCAAAAGAATACAAACTTAGAAGCAGCCCAGAAAAAGTACTTAACCGCAACGGCTCAGATTTACTGATCCAACCCGCGTCTGGATTATTGAAAACTTTTAAGCCAACCGAGCTTGAAGTAGACCGTATTTCTAAAGTAACCATCACAGATAATTATTTATCCATTATTTTAGACCAGAACGGGCAAGGGTATGATTTTCATATCAAAGCCGACAAGCAAGCTATTAAAAGTAGACTAGTCGAATTGTTGTCGGAAGAAGAAAGTCAGAGGCTAAGGTTGGCAAGTTAGTCGGTTACCTTTGCGGGTTATTATCCTTATAAACATAAGAAAACCTTACGGTGATAAACCGACAATTAATAAGTGTTTATTTAAGGCCTAACCGTTTAGGCCTTTTTTATGAAACTTTGAAATCTACTGACCAAGTTTGGTTGGCACAAAGCAAGTGATAGTAAAATAATCGCGCCGCCTAGACTTAGTTGTAACAAGTCAGCGTCGCGGTTCCATATAGTAACATTGACTATAATCCCCGCCGGAATCAGCAAATTATTCATCACCGCTAATGTACCTACGTTGACTATTGTCGCTCCTTTATTCCAAGCAAAATAACCCATTCCTGAGGCTATAGTTCCCAAGTATATTAGAACGGCCCACTGCGTTGACGTGGTAGGGAGACGACTTGTGTCACCAAAGCTCACATAACTTATCGTGGCTAACACGAAGGCACCGATATAAAACAAACCAAACATATTGTGTTGTGGTATATCGTTGTTTGCGTTAGTGATTAATCTTTTATAAGCGACTTGGCCTGTGGCAAAGCACAGGTTTGCCCCTTGGACGAGCAATAGCCCGACAACAAAGTCGTTAGAAATTGAACCAAACCGAATCGTAAGTGCGCCTAAAACTGCTACAACGGCGGCAATTAGAAAGCGTTTATGAAATTTTTTATCTAAGATGTCGTTGAGTAGGGTGATGTATACCGGCGTCATTATAGTGAACATCAAGACTTCTGGTACGGTCAAAAACAAAAAGGAATGATAATAAAATCCATACATCAGACCTAATTGAATTGCGCCAATGGCCATTAGCTTATAGCCATTTGAAGAACGAATAACAGACCAGTTCAAAAAAGGTAAAAATACGATCATCGCCAGTGCCGCTCGGCAAAGTACAGAAAACCACGGGTCTACGTCTCTTAAATATACGCCAATTAGACTAAACGAGAATGCCCATAGTAGGGTAACGGAAACTAAGTAAATCATGTACTTGCCTTAAAGTTTGTAAAACCTGTGTATTTTCATCGTATTTTGGTATAAAAACAATCTTCAAAGGAAAGTAAAAGCCAGTAAGGGATATTTATGCCTCATCATGAAACCATCAACTATATAGAACTTCCTGCCACAGATCTGAGTCTGACGAAAGCCTTTTTTGAAACTGTGTTTGGTTGGGAATTTACCGACTATGGCCCAGAATACACGGCATTTAAAGAACACTCGTTAGAAGGCGGCTTCTTCAAAGCACCTTTAAATTCTGATACCACTAATGGCGCAGCACTTATCGTTTTTTACAGTAACGATTTGGACTCGACTCAAACCAAAATCATGGAAGCTGGTGGCACTATTGTAAAGCCTACGTTTTCTTTTCCAGGTGGGCGACGTTTTCATTTTAGTGAACCAAGTGGCAATGAGTTTGCGGTTTGGTCGGATAAATAAGATGGAGTTTACTCAATCTCGATATCAATACATTTTCTCTAATTTGTATATGACTTTTTGTGACATGATTTGGCATTTAGTCATAGCAGTTTTCTTTGCTGTGACGTTTTCAGAGTCGGTTAATTTTACCTTTGTTTTACTGGGGGCAGTGTTTTTCTCTGGAGCAATCGTTTGGTATATGTTTAGTAAGTCAGTACCAAAGGATTTACATTTGTATTTGGGCGACGACTGCCTTAGATATAAAAATAAGAATGTGATAACCGAATACTCCTGGGACAAGTATATCGACTATAAAGTATCTCGTTTTATTCCCGCCAAAATTGTAATTAATGATAGTGTCTATGGCTCTACACGAATTTGCTATTACGCGTTTGACAAGAAGCAGCGACAACAGATTTTCGAAATTTTAAACAGTAAGACTAAGAAAGTTACGGATAACTCTTTAAGTTAAGGAAGTATTTATGGATAAAGTGTTAGTTATTAAAAATAAGCTCTTGAGTCTTAGAGGTAATATTTTTATTTATGATGAAAATGGTGAGCAAGTGTATGATGCAAAAGGGAGTTTGGCATTCTTTACACCTAAGTATACATTGAGTAATGGTAACGAAACACTGGCGGAGATTAAGCAAAAGCTATGGTCTTTGTCACCGAAATGGCATGTCGATAGTAACATTGGTCGATTTACCGTAAAGCGAAAATGGTTTTCTTGGACAAGACGTTATTTAGTTATAGGTGGGCCATTTAGTGGGGCCGAAGTGAAAGGTAATTTGTTGGATTTAAAATTTACCTTAAGGCACTTAGATGACGAAATAGCCAACGCGACCGGAAAAGTGTTGACCTTGCGAGATACCCACAATGTCACGGTCAAAAATGCGACACCAGAGCGTCAGTTATTTGCCGCGATTATGCTTGTAATTTTGCAAATGGAAAAACAACGAGACTCTTCATCTTCGAGCGGCGCTGATTAACAGCGCCCAATAGTTGTGACTACTTCAGCTAAAAAGCTCTAATTCTAGCGATTTCAGCATCATCAATACCTAATGATTGCAAAAATCGCTCGTGCTAATTGTGAAATAGATAGAAGTTTTTTAGTCACGTGATACCTATAGATACGAGTTATATCGACGGTTGGTTGTTGTTGCCATAAAACTAGCTTAAATGGTGATCCTGTAGACAGGTCAAGTTTATTTTGGTGTTAGGTGGAGAAATTAGCCGTTTGTGCCAATAATTATCCTCAGCGGTATAAAACCAATTTGAGGTAAGGTTACATGCGATTTTTTATATATCTGATTCTTTTAGTAAATATCAGTTGCTATGCTCATGATTATAAGTTTGGCGCGATTGAGGGCCTTTTCGAACAGGAAGTGGCCAAAGTTGTTTTACCTAAAATTTATAAGGAGATAGGCCTAGATGTGTCTGTGACTTCTGGACCTGCTAACGCAATTGAAAATAAGCTTGCTTTGGGTTTTTTAGATGGGGAGATTTTACGAATTCATAGTTATGGAGAGGACAATGAAAATGTCGTACGAGTTCCAACACCTTATTATCAGCTAGAAACAATGGGGTTTGTAAGGTCTGGTTCTGGGGTATCCATAAAATCACTTGAAGACCTTAAAAAGTATCGTGTCGCCGTCGTAAAGGGAGTTAAACATACTGAAAATGCGACAAAACAGCACCCCAAAGTGGTGGTGCTTCCCAAAACCAGTCAAATTCTCAAGTTGCTGTCAAAAGGGAAAGTGGATGTGGTGTTGACAAATACAGTAGATGGTCTTGTTGCCATTGAAAAACTAAAACTTAAAGATGTAGAGCCTTTAGCTGAGCCACTGGCGACAGAGCCACTTTATCACTATTTGTATAAAACCAACGCTCACTTGGTCCCAAAAGTTGATAAAGCAATTAAGGATTTAAGTCGTTCTAGCGCATTAAAAATGATGCTCCGCAAAGCTGAACTTCAAATAGTAAAACGTCACAACTAACGGTATTTATTGTTTTTCTGTCGTACTTTTATGTCTGTTCTCTTGTACTTTTGACTCAGATATGTAACAAAAGTGTGTACTTTTAATAACGAGAAAACTGATAATTATAATGAAGCAGTCATTAATCACATTAGCCGTTACTTCGGCACTTTTCTTATCGGGTTGTGGTCAAGAAAACGCCACAAGTCAATCTTCAACACAAGCGACACCGACAACAACAGAAGTAAGTTCTGTTACCGTTGAACAAGCATCGGCAGAAGCAAACAAACTATTTGATGAAATCTTTATGGCTGGAGTGATGCGCAATCCTGTGTATCAAACTTACTTAGGCATTAAAGATGATTATGATAAGTGGTATGACTTATCGGAAGAAAATACCGCGAAAGAGCTAGAAATTACGAAAGAAAATCTAGCTAAAATCAAAGCGATTGATACTTCTAAGTTGGACGCACAAACAAAAGTAAGCCATACACTGTTTGTTCAACAGCTAGAGAATAGCATTGCCGATCACAAATGGCGTTTTCACAATTACCCAGTGAACCAAATGTTTGGTACTCACTCACAAATTCCTGCGTTTATGATCAACCAACACGCGGTAACGTCAGAAAAAGAAGCTCGTGATTATATTGCGCGTTTAGTTGGTGCCGAAAAGGTCCTGGACCAAGTGGTTGAGTCACTAAAGGTGCGTGAAGAAAAAGGCATTATTGCCCCTAAATTTGTTTTCCCGCACGTCATTCGTGACTCGAAAAACATCATAGTCGGTGCGCCTTTTGATGATGGTGAAGCAAGTACGCTTCTTGCTGACTTTTCCAAAAAAGTCGAAGCGCTTGAATTAGAAGCTGACAAGAAATCAGCGTTAATTGAAGAAGCAAAGACAGCATTAGTAAACCATATCAAACCTGGCTACGAGCGTTTGGTTAGTTATTTAGAAAAGCTTGAAACAAAAGCTGATACAAAAGACGGCGCGTGGAAATTCCCAGAAGGCGAAGCGTTTTTCAATAATGCATTGAGCCGCACAACCACAACTGATTTAACTGCAGATGAAATTCACAAAATTGGCTTGTCTGAAGTAGCACGTATTCACGAAGAGATGCGCGCTATTAAAGAAAAAGTTGGTTTTGATGGTGACCTTGCTGCGTTTATGGAATTCATGCGTAACGACGAGCAGTTCTACTACCCAAATACAGCAGAAGGTAAGCAGGCGTACTTAGATGAAGCGGTAAGAGTCATCGAAGACATGAAAGGCCGTTTAGACTCTTTATTCTTAACTAAGCCAAAAGCGGAGCTAAAAGTAAAAGCAGTTGAAGCCTTCCGTGAAAAATCTGCAGGTAAAGCCTTCTACCAACAACCGGCACCAGATGGTTCTCGCCCGGGCATTTACTATGCAAACCTATACGACATGGAAGCGATGCCAACCTACCAGTTAGAAGCATTGGCTTATCATGAAGGTATCCCAGGTCACCACATGCAAATTGCCATCAAACAAGAGTTAGAAGGCATTCCAATGTTCCGTAAGTTCGGCGGTTACACTGCTCATACTGAAGGCTGGGGCTTGTATTCTGAGTTTATTCCAAAAGAAATTGGTTTATACGAGAACCCGTACTCAGACTTTGGTCGTTTAGCGATGGAACTATGGCGTGCATGTCGTTTAGTTGTGGATACAGGTATTCACGCTAAAAAATGGACGCGCCAAGAAGGTATCGACTACTACGTTAACAACACACCAAACGCAGTTTCTGACGCCGTGAAAATGGTAGAGCGTCACATCGTAATGCCTTCACAAGCGACAGCGTACAAAATTGGTATGATTAAGATCATAGAATTGCGTGAAAAAGCGAAACAAGAACTTGGCGAAAAGTTTGATATTCGCAAGTACCACGATGTGATTTTGAAAAACGGTCCAGTACCACTTAACGTACTAGAGCAATTTGTTGACGATTATATCGCTGCAGAAAAAGCGTAAGTAGATTAGTCGATAGCAATGCTTTGATGGCATTAGCAACGACTTTCAATACTGAATTAAAAAAGGCCCGAAAGGGCCTTTTTGTTGTTTCAGGGCGGTCATTGAGTCCTTGAAAACGAAATTGTTTAAACACTGTTATCGCTATATAAATATCTTCGAATTATTGCCCTAGCGCTAATGCCTTTGAGTTAATACCTTTCAAGACATTTAGAGTTCATATAGCCAGTCCTAAAGTTAAGAATTAACCCGCTAATGCGCTTGCTAATAAAATTAATACACCAATGTTTGCAAACAAGCCAATGATGTAAAAGTAGCTGCGTGGGCTCGGGTTTTTCTCTGTCGCGATGACGTAATAAAGCACCATGTGAATGATTCGAGCAATCGCATACACCCAAACCAAGCCAGATAACCAACCTTCATCGGCTCCTACAAACATTGCTAGCATTGCAGGAACAATAAATTGCACTATATTTTCTAATGAGTTTTGGACCGTTCTGTGGCTTCGAAAAACAAAAGATTCATGACTTAAGTTTTCATCGACAATACCTGGAACGTATTGAGTTTGTTTACGATGTGCAATAGTCGCAATCATAGCTTGCGCAACAATCGTTACAAAAATAAGCCACATGCCCCAAATCGTAAAATTGTATGCGTCAAACACCGCGCCTAAAGTAGATTCCAACATGATTTTTCCTCTTTTATTAGAACTAAGTAAATTTATGTTTGATTTTATAATAGCGAACAATTAAATTGTGTACAATCTAAATTTGAATGATATCGTCTCAAAACTATGACTCAATCCACTTCTAATGACTCTAGTCTAAAAACTGAATCTAGTTTAAAAATAGAAAAACAAATATGTTTTTCACTTTATAGTGCGAGTAATGCCTTAACTCGAGCTTACAAACCTCTACTACAACAACTCGATCTGACATACTTGCAATACATGACGATGATTGTATTGTGGTCCTATGCACCTGTTACCGTTAAAGAAATTGGTCACAAGTTGCACTTGGACTCTGGGACATTAACGCCTTTACTTAAGCGTTTGAATGAGAAAGGCTTGATTGACAAAAAGCGATCAGAGAATGATGAGCGAAAGGTGTTTATCCATTTAACAGAGCAGGGCAAGAAGCTTGAAGCCAAAGCCCAAGCAATACCCGAACAAATAACATGCAAAGTAAATATGTC
>NZ_CEYNSH010000038.1:0-23758 GCF_982872775.1 Psychrosphaera sp.
AGTTGAAACTTCGTTTTTCCAGCTATTTAAAGATTCAACCATTGCGCCGTGTAAGTTAGTCGAATTCCCACCTAACTCAATAGCCTCTATCGAAGAAAGTAAGATATTGGCATCGTCAGTAGCATGTGTCTCAAACACTACTTTATCATCAAAGGTAACTATCGCCACTTTACTGCCCGGAGCGAGCTTAAAAGTACCATCCCTTTTGAAAAGGAAGTCCTTTATAGCTTGCTTGGTTTGCGATAAAACATTGCGCCTAGAATAGCTAACATCAACAGCTATTACAGTTGTATAGCTTGAAGCTAAATTTTCTACCGGGTCGACTTCAATAAATGACTCCAGTTGGTCAATAGGTAAACCGTTTTCAACGAAAGTTATATAATTACTAATATTTTCGTTATCTAATATATCGACGATTTTGCCAGATTTTCGGTCAATAAGGTGTAAAGTCGTTGCTATAACCGACGTATCCGTCTCGTCATCAAAGTTGAGTGAGCTAATGCTATAAGCAGCTGTCTCAATGCCTTGGCAGCTGACCTCCAAGTCAGTAATGTCATTACTTGCAACGCCTGATTCAGTACTTAAATCACAACTTAAGCCTTCTGGGGCGTCAACGATTTCTATATTAAAGTTTGTGCCCACTTCTACTGTCGCATCTAACACAAATTCACCATTTTGTTCTATGGTTTGCTCTTGGCCGTTAATAGCGATAGTGACGAATTGAGACAAGCCTGAGATATTGCCAGAGAAGCCAATGAAAGAAGGGGCTGGAGGCGTATCTGAGTTATCACCGCCACCGCCGCAACCTTGAAGTGCGATGAGTGTGAGTGCGATAGCGGAGCTTTTTAGTTTGTTCATTTATTTCCCTGTTAAACATTAAGCCTAAAGACAACTTAATTTGAAAGATGTGGCTTACTTCGTTGTCAGCTCACAGTACTTGGTTACATAAGGATCGTCTTTGTCAGTAATAACTAACGCTCTGGCATCCTTACAAAAATAGGTTTTTACATTGCCGCTGTAATCGTTGTTGACGACACTTGATACCTTCCTAACTAACGATTTTAAATCACTGCTTTCAGCGAAGTGGTTTTTGACAATGTAGTCGTATTTCAGATCCCATATTAGCTCAACACCTTCTTCACGGGCATAGCTACTAAGGGCTGACTTTAAGGTATCGTTTTCTTTGAACGAGCGTTTCTTGTTGGCGCCATTCCAATCATCGGGCGCTGGAGTGACATTACCATCACGTGAAGTCAGTTGTTGGTTCATTGAAACTTCAGGCTCCGGTAGGGCAATTGTGTAATCATTAAGACGTTCTGCACCTGGCTTTAAGGCTTGGCGAACCTCTGAGTAAAACTTAGCAACACCTTTGGCAACTGGGTTTTCACTAGTTTTGTTGCTCTCATCTGAACCCCAATATACAAAGCCAATGACGATGAGGATAAGGACAAGCGGTGCGACTATCTTTCCCATATAGCCAGACTGAGCTTTTTTGTTCGGTTTTTTATTGTTATTTTTTGGTTTGCTAGTTGCCATATTTTTCACTCTTAATATAAAGATTGAGGTTCATCTTCAGGTCGAGTTTTGAATCGACGGTGAACCCACATATATTGTTCCATGTTGTCTAACACAGCGCTTTCGACCCATTTGTTTACTTTTATAGCATTCTTTACTGAGTCTTCTGAAGGATAATCCTCCAAAGGCGGTAAAAATTCAATCTCATAGCCTTTAAAATTGTCTAAACGGCGAATTTTAGTTGGCATAGTAACGGCGTTTTTGTGGCTGGCAAAAATTTCCGTGCCCGTTGTTGTTGCAGCTTTATCAACCGCAAAAAAAGGTGCAAATACACTTCGTTTAGGACCATAGTCATGATCAGGCAAATACACCGTCACCTCTCCGTTTGATAATGCTTTTAATAAGCCTTTGACATCGCGCTTACCAATCATATATCGATTTGAACGACATCGACCGCGGTATTGAACCCACTCTAAAAGTTTGTTGTTGTGAGGACGGTAAAAGCCAACACAAGGATAGCCACAGCCGCCTAATACTCTAGCCATCATTTCGAGTGGAAATATATGAGTGAACAATAAGAAAATGCCTTTGCCTTCACTCAAAGCACCGTCGATATGCTCACGACCTTTTACGTGACACATTTTTTTTACACGCCATTCAGGCCACCACCAAGAAATACCACTTTCAAAAATAGCGATGCCAGCATTTTCAAAATTGGCTTTGACTATGCGCTGAATTTCTCGTTTGGGCTTTTCTGGAAAACATAGTTCTAAGTTACGAGTGGCGGTCTTGCGACGGCTTTTGAGAACTTTTAGTAATAGTCGGCCAATGAGTTTACCTAAACCAATTTGAAGTCGGTACGGCAACCAACTCAAGGCATATAACAAAGTGATAGTTAACCAAGTTAACCAGAATTTAGGGTGTAAAAAGGTAATTGAAAAGGTCGGTGGCACGAAGCTGTTTTTACTTTTTGTAGACACGGGTGAGTCGCTCAAAATAGTTAACCAATTAAAGTCATAAGTAATTTTGTCATTATTCTACCCTAACATCCGTCTGCTTTGCATTTTTAAAAGGGGCATTGCCAATCTGGTCTAGCCAGAGGTGCTGAATTAATGAGACCTCAGAGACAAAAAAACGGAGCCTATGCTCCGCTTTTTAAGATGACGACCATTGATTAGCCGTCGTATAGTTCTCTATTTGTTTAGGCCACTGTTTACCGCAACAAGGTCTTGTGCGTTAAGTTCACCAGCGGCTTGTTTTAACGACATCATTGCTAAAATGTAGTTATAACGGCTGTTTGATAAGTTGCGCTTGGCGTTATAAAGGTTACGAGTGCTGTTTAGTACGTCAACAATAGTACGTGTACCTACTTCAAAGCCCGCTTGTGTTGCTTGAAGCGCACTTTCAGCTGAAACAACTGACTGCTCCAACGCTTTAAGTGTTGATACTAAAGAAACAACATCAGCGTATGACGTACGTACTTTGCGAACGACACTACGGTACGTTGCTTCGCGATCTTCACTTGTAACAACAAAGTTTGCTTGTGCTTGTTTAACCGCCGCAGAGGTTGCACCGCCAGAATACAGAGGTACATTTAGGCTCAGGCCGATTGACGATTTGTTTAAATGAGGGGTTTCTGAATCTCCAAGGCCTTTGTTACCACCAACACTTGCCGTTAAATCAAGTGTAGGATAGTGACCAGCTTGAGAGCGCTTGATATCAAATTTTGCTGCTTGAACTAAAAGCTCTTTGGCTTTTAATTCCAAGCTGTTTTGTTCAGCTTTTTTAACCCATGCGTTTACATCAGCAGGCGTTGGTTTTTGAGCTTCAAAACGCTCAGTATTAAGGCTGTTAACATCTGCGTAGAATTTACCCGTGATTTCACGTAGGCCTTCTTTTGCGATTTCTACGTCGTTTTGACTGCGAATTTCTGTTGCTACAGCGTTGTCAAAGTTTGCTTGTGCTTCGTGAACATCGGTACGTGCAGTTAGACCCACTTTAAAACGCTCTTTCGTTTGTTCTAATTGACGTTCGATGGCTTTGCGTTCTGCTTGGGCAAATTCTAACGTGTCTTGCGCTTTTAAAACGTTGAAGTAAGCATTGGCAACACGTTGGATAAGAGCTTGTTGTGCAAAGTTAAAGTCAGTAAGAGAGCGAAGCGCGCGTTGCTCTGCCGCGTCCAGTGCGTGATAGTCACCCATTTTGAAGATGGTTTGTGAAAGCGTTACACCCCAATTCGTGCCCTCGCTGTCGATATCGACGATTTCACCTGAGGTGTTAACTTGCTCTTGTGAGCCCGTCGAATAACCTGCTGATAAACCTACCTTTGGTAATAAGCTTGAAAAAGCAATCTCTTCTGCTTGCACACTTGCGTCATAAGCGGCTTTGGCTTTTAGTGTTTGCGGATCGTTTTGAACCGCGTCCTTGTATGCTTCTACTAGGTTGGTGGCATAAGCAGGTATCGCACTTCCGGCGACTAGCACAGCCAGAGTTGCAGATAAAAATGACTTTCTCATAGTGGTTCCTTAACAGAAATTCTTATTCCAAAATTCTACGATGACAACACGATAGGCCCTAGTGTAGCCTTTCTAATTGTTTTAAGTAATGTTTTTGTGTAAACACAATACCAGTAAATGTAACAGAATATTGAAAAGTTAATAAGGCAAAATTGCCTATTGTGATAAAGTTTACCGCTTGTCGCACAAAGCCCTACAATTACCTCTGAGGTGACCTCTGAGATACTTCTTGAGAAGAGCAATGACACAAACAAAATATACTCCTCTATTTGATAACAAAGATGTTGAAATCAAGTCTGTTGAGCAAGTTTTTGACGGATTTTTCAAAATTAATAAATTTACTTTTAAACACGCCAAGTTTGCTGGCGGTCAAAGTGATTGGGTTCAACGTGAAATCTTTGAGCGAGGCCACGCTGTAGGCGTATTACCTTACGATCCTTTGTTACAAAATGTTGTGCTAATTGAGCAAATAAGAATTGGTGCATTGGCAACAAAGGAGTCACCGTGGTTGTTAGAAGTCATCGCTGGCATGGTTGATAAAGATAATGAATCAAAACAAGCGGTTGCTAAACGTGAGGCATTAGAAGAGGCAAATTTGGTCATCAATACGTTGACACCTATGCTAAGCTATCTGTCTAGTCCGGGCGGCACAACTGAGCGACTATACTTGTATCTTGCCCAAGTAGACACCACCGATGTTGGCGGTATACACGGACTTGACGATGAACATGAAGATATTAAAGTTCATGTTTTGGATGTCGAAGAGGCATTTTCACTTTTAGACAAGGGCGTCATTGATAATGCGGCAACCGTCATCTCGTTGCAGTGGCTCAAACTGCACAAAGCGCAAATTGATAACCAAACTTCGGAGTAACAGAGCTTTTAATGTCATTGACGAGAAACCCATCTGCTAAAAAAGACAAATACGTAGTGGACTTGAAGCGATTACAAAGTGTGTGTACTCGCAACTATTCCCTGTTGTTGCGACTTCTGCCGTTGCAGTACAAACTTGGTCAGCAGTGGCATATCGATTTGACTAATGGCTTGTACTTCGAATTACGTGTTCTGGAAATATCAGCTTATACAGAACGCTATGAGCTCATCCAGAAAAAACACAGTTTGCCAGATTTATTCAATATGGAGTTCGAGTTTAGGGTTTATCACGATGCACAAATGTTAGAGGTGATTAGTTATCAAAAGCACTCAAGAATTCGTGCGAATAACCCATACCCCAACCCTCATTTACACCACAAAGATGAAAAGCTGCAAATAAACTTGTTACTCAAAGACTGGCTTACCCTAGCGATTGAACATCAGTCGAGTAATACAGATAATAGTTTGTTAAATGCTTGATGCTTGGTCTCAAAAAAGCCAAGCACGTCTCAATAAAAAACAATAAAAACAATAAAAATAATAAAAACAAAGAGTCTCTATGCCAGTTATTTTATACCTTCATGGTTTTCATTCTTCACCAATGTCGCAAAAAGCCATGCAATTCAAAAACTATATTCAGCAACACCATCCTGATATTGAGGTCGTGTGTCCTCAACTGGGCGTGACACCGGATGTCGCCATTAACCAGGTTGAGGCATTAGTAGACACACATTACAGTGACCTAATTGGCATTGTTGGTAGTAGTTTAGGTGGGTATTTAAGTACTTACTTACATAATAAGTACGATGTGCCTATTGTTGTGGTGAACCCTGCGGTAAAACCTTTTGAGCTTTTGTCTGGCTATATTGGTCCGCAAACTCATCCAATTACCAATCAGGATTATGTATTGTCGGCGAATCACATGAGTGACTTGCAGCAAATATATCAGCCGTTTTTAAGAGACCCATCTAAAGTATGGTGCTTGCAACAAGAAGGCGATGAGGTTCTGGATTATCGCGAAGCTAAACAACATTATTCCGAAGCAAAATTGACCCTAGAAAAGGGCGGTGATCACAGTTTTGTTGGCTTTTCAAACTACCTGCCAAAGATTGTCGAATTTTTACTTTAAGTTTACCTCGATACTCGATAATCTTTCATTTATAAGTAAGAAGATAAATAAAAAGAAATTGGTATCGAAGCTCGTTGCATCAGTAACCTCATGCTCGAATGGCCCCATAAACCAAAATTATAAGTGCTATGACAAACCAAAATTATAATGCCGAAGCAATTGAAGTCTTAAATGGCTTAGAACCTGTGCGCCGCCGTCCAGGCATGTACACGGATACCACTCGTCCAAATCACTTAGCTCAAGAAGTTATCGATAATAGTGTCGATGAAGCTTTAGCGGGTCACGCGTCAAATATCGTGGTGACTTTGCATGAAGACAACTCACTTGAAGTGCAAGATGACGGTCGTGGTATGCCTGTGGATATTCACCCGGAAGAAGGTATTCCAGGTGTAGAACTAATCCTTACTAAGCTACACGCAGGTGGTAAGTTCTCGAATAGCAATTATGAGTTTTCAGGTGGTTTGCACGGGGTAGGTGTTTCAGTTGTCAACGCCTTAACGACCCGAATGGAAGTTCGAGTCCGTCGTGACGCACAAGAATATCTCATTGCCTTTGAAAATGGTGACAAGGTTCAAGACCTTGAGGTCATCGGTACAGTTGGTCGTCGTAACACAGGTACTACCGTTCGTTTTTGGCCAGATGCGTCTTATTTTGATAGTGCTAAGTTTTCGATTTCCAAGTTAATTCACAATTTAAGAGCCAAGGCGGTTTTATGTCCTGGCCTCAAAATCAAATTTAATAACAAGCAAACCAAAGAAAATCACGAATGGTTCTACCAAGATGGTCTAAAGGATTATCTAGTCGACTCAGTAAAAGGTTATGTGAACTTGCCAGAAGACCCATTTGTTGGCGCCTTTGCTGGTAATTTGGAAGCCGCAGATTGGGCCGTGACTTGGTTACCAGAAGGCGGTGAGTCTGTGGGTGAGAGTTATGTAAACTTAATCCCAACGGCGCAAGGTGGTACACACGTAAATGGATTGCGCCAAGGTTTATTAGATGCCATGCGCGAATTCTGTGAGTTTAGAAATCTAATTCCTCGTGGTATCAAGCTTACCCCAGATGATATTTGGGAACGTTGTAGTTATATTTTGTCTGTCAAAATGCAAGACCCGCAATTTGCCGGTCAAACAAAAGAGCGTTTGTCGTCGCGTCAATGTGCGACGTTTGTTTCAGGTGTCGTTAAAGATGCATTTAGTCTTTGGTTAAATACCCACACAGATATTGCTGAGCAATTGGCTGACATGTGTATCAGCAACGCCCAAAAACGCTTAAGAGCGGCTAAGAAAGTGGTTCGTAAGAAAGTCACTCAAGGTCCAGCGCTGCCGGGTAAATTAACCGATTGTTCGAGCCAAGAAAACGACCGTACCGAGTTGTTTTTAGTAGAGGGTGACTCGGCTGGTGGTTCTGCGAAACAAGCTCGTGACCGCGAATTCCAAGCTATCATGCCACTGCGAGGTAAAATCCTAAACACTTGGGAAGTTGAGCCAGGTCAAGTTCTAGCGTCACAAGAAGTGCACGACATTTCCGTTGCCATTGGCATGGACCCAGACTCAAGTGACTTGTCGCAACTGCGCTACGGTAAAATTTGTATCCTCGCCGATGCTGATAGCGATGGATTACACATTGCGACGCTTTTATGTGCCTTGTTCACGCGTCACTATCGCACCCTAGTAGAAGCTGGCCACGTATACGTAGCGATGCCACCTTTATTCAGAATCGATGTGGGTAAAGAGGTGTTTTACGCATTAGATGAAGATGAAAAAACTGGTATCTTAGATCGCATCGCAGCCGAGAAGAAAAAAGGCAAAGTAAACGTTCAGCGATTTAAAGGTTTGGGTGAAATGAACCCACTGCAACTGCGCGAAACCACAATGGACCCAAATACTCGACGTTTGGTTCAGTTAACAATTGACGATATTACGCCGACATTAGAAATGATGGACATGCTTTTAGCTAAGAAACGCTCGGGTGACCGTAAGTCCTGGCTCGAAAGCAAAGGTAATAAGGCTGTGGTTTAACCAAATGAATGACGGTTCGGTTTTTGGCAAAGCGTTGAAAAAGGTATCGAATAAGTTACCTAACAAAATTTCGGCCGCGGTGCTGGAGTCTAACAAGCTAACAATACTCGCTGTGTTTGGTTGCGCAATCTTTATGTCGCCAGTCAACGCAGGGTTGCTTGATGATTTAGCCGAACCAAAACCTAAGTCCACTCAGGCAGAGGCCGTTGAAGCGAATCCCGAGGTTGTTAAAGTTGAACAACTTAAGCAAACGGAAAAGCCGTTCGAACGAAAGTTTTCTACTTTCACTGACCTTGTTCAATATGCAACAGTGAATCTAGACATAAGTCCTGTTCAAGTTGCCGAGGAGTTATCTTACGCATTGCATGATCCTGAGCTGACTCAAGTCGAACATTTCGAGCTGAGTTTGTTATTGGCCAAAACTCAAATAAAACAACACCACCTTGAAAAAACTGCTGAGAAAGTAAAAGCACTGCACGAAATTGTTGAGCTACCGCAACAACGCTTGGCAGTTTTTAAGTTGCAGTTTGATTTGGCAAAAGCACGTCGAGATTTGCCGCAAGCAGTGCGTACGATAGAAGATGCGCTAGAGTTTGCGAATCTGAGTATCAGTGAAAAAGCAACGCGTGAACTCGAAATTGAAACCGGAAATTGGTATTTCAAAGCCGCACAACTCTATTTGGAATACAGCCAATTAGACAAAGCCACTGCCGCCGCAGAAAAAGCGATTGCGAGTGCCATCGAACTAGAGCAGTTTGGCGCACTAATCGAACGTCGACAGTTTATGGCAAAAGTATACAGTGCTAATGGCGAGCAGATGTTGGCCGGGACAATTCATCAACAGCTTGTGGATGATCTAGAACAGCAAGGTCTGTTGTTACTAGCCCATCAGCAGCGTATCGCTTGGGCAGAGTTGTTACTTGAAGATCGTTTATTTGTAAAAGCTGACGCATTATTGGAAGAAGCATTCAAATTTGGCCAGACAATGCGTAATCGCTCCCTACAGCTTGAGTCTTTAATTAATCTTATCGATAGCCAATTTAGGCAATTTGACGACAGCTATGCCAGAGAGTTATTGCAAGCGTTAACACAGTTACAAAAACTACCCAACGCCTTTGGATTCGACCCTGTTAAACAACGTGAATTAAAAGCTCAAATCGTTCGTTTACAAAGCCTATCTGCGTTGAGAATGGGGCAAAATGATCGTGCACTGAGGCTAATTTACAATGGTGAACCAGTCACAGAACAACAACGAATCGATTTTGCACTGATCAAGAAGCAAATCATGACAGTGCAAGGTGATTGGCAAAAAGCTGAGATGTACCAGCGCGAAGCGAATGCCTTAATACAACAAAGCAAAACAGAAATAGTCGCCAAGCACCAATCCTTTTTGGCGTTTGAGCGCAACAGAGAACGACGACAGGCTGATGCAACCATTGAGCATCAGCGCCGATTGATCAACGACTTAACTTCGGCTGTCATTCAATTAAAACAACGCCTTTCTGGTGCGTTGTGGTTATTAGTATTGAGTCTGGGAATTGCGGGTGTGTTTTATGTCACTCGTCAGCCCAAACAAAAGTATTAGTTTGAAACAAATAAGTAAAATAAGAATAAGGGTTAGGCAATGTCAGACGCCACCATAAGTATTAGTAGTGATGGAATTGAGCAGTTACCACTGCGTCGTTTCACCGAAGATGCCTATTTGAATTATTCAATGTACGTCATCATGGACCGCGCATTACCACACATTGGTGATGGCTTAAAACCGGTACAACGACGCATTGTGTATGCCATGTCAGAGCTGGGCCTTAGTGCCGCAGCAAAGTACAAAAAGTCAGCCCGTACGGTTGGTGATGTACTTGGTAAATACCACCCTCATGGCGACAGTGCGTGTTACGAAGCTATGGTATTGATGGCGCAACCGTTTTCTTATCGTTATCCTCTGGTGGACGGTCAAGGTAACTGGGGCGCAGCAGATGATCCTAAGTCATTTGCAGCAATGCGTTATACCGAAGCGCGTCTATCAAAAGTCAGTGAAATCTTATTATCCGAGTTAGGCCAGGGTACGGTTGAATGGCAACCTAACTTTGACGGTACAATGAAAGAACCGGTGACACTGCCAGCGCGTCTACCACATATTCTTTTAAATGGTATCACTGGTATTGCGGTTGGTATGGCAACTGATATTCCGCCGCACAATATTCGTGAACTTGCTCAAGCCTGTATTCATTTACTTAAAGATCCAAAAGCCGATCTTGATCAGCTTATGGAATTCGTGAAAGGCCCGGATTACCCAACAGAAGCGGAAATTATTACGCCGTCACAAGACATCAAGAAAATTTATGAAACGGGTAAAGGCAGCATCAAAATGCGAGCGACCTATGTGGATGAAGCGGGTGATATCGTTATTACCGCTCTTCCTCATCAGGTATCAGGGGCTAAAGTTCTCGAGCAAATAGCCCAACAAATGCAAGCCAAAAAGTTACCTATGGTGACGGATTTACGTGATGAGTCTGACCACGAAAATCCAACTCGTATTGTGATTGTGCCTCGTTCTAACCGAGTTGATATTGACCAGGTCATGCAGCACTTGTTTGCATCAACCGACCTCGAGAAAAACTACCGTGTTAATCTAAATATGTTGGGCCTTGACGGCTTGCCTAAAGTAAAAGGCTTGCGCACGATTCTGACCGAATGGCTAGAGTATCGCCGTGATGTCGTGACGCGCCGTTTACAATATCGTTTAGATAAAGTTCTTGCTCGTTTACATATCTTAGAAGGCTTGTTAGTTGCGTTTTTGAATATCGATGAAGTCATCGAAATCATCCGTACCGAAGACAAACCAAAGCTTGCGCTAGTCGAACGTTTTGGTATTAGCGAAACGCAAGCTGAAGCGATTTTAGAATTAAAACTTCGCCAATTAGCTAAGCTAGAAGAAATTAAAATTCGCTCCGAGCAGGACGAGCTAAGTAAAGAGCGTGATCAGCTAGAAGCACTATTAGGTTCTCGTGTCAAAATGAACAACCTAATCAAAAAAGAATTAGCCGCCGACGCGGAAGCCTATGGTGATGATCGTCGTTCGCCATTAGTGGTTCGTGAAGAAGCTAAAGCTATATCGGCAAAAGACTTGATTCCGAGTGAAGCCGTAACGGTTGTGCTATCTGAAAAAGGCTGGGCACGTTGTGCCAAAGGCCATGATGTTGAGCCAGAGAAGCTAGCTTATAAAGCCGGGGATGGCTTTAAATCAGCGGCCAAAGGCAGAAGTAATCAGCCAGTCGTCATTATTGATAGTTCGGGCCGGAGTTTTAGCACTGATGCCCATTCATTGCCGTCAGCACGAAGCCAAGGTGAGCCACTCAGTGGGCGCTTTAGTATTGTTGCAGGTGAAACGTTAGAACATACAATAATGGCCAAAACGGATCAGCAATACCTAGTATCATCTGACTCGGGCTATGGTTTTGTTTGTAAATTTGAAGACATGCTAACTCGCCAAAAAGCGGGTAAAGCACTTGTCAAATTGCCAACGGGGGCTAAGTTATTGAGCCCTGTGCCAACTCAGTCACTTGAAACCGATGATTGTTTGGTGATCTCAAATGAAGGCCGTATGTTGATATTCCCATTAAAAGACCTGCCAATTTTGGCTAAAGGTAAAGGGAACAAAATAATTAACATTCCTTCAGCCCGTGCTGCAAGTAGAGAAGAGTACGTCAGTCAAATCACCGTAGTCCCAGAGAATGCTAATGTTGTTTTACACGCAGGTAAACGCAAGCTGACGCTAAGTAGCAAAGACCTTGAACATTATCGAGGCGAGCGTGGCCGACGTGGTAGCAAGCTTCCAAGAGGGCTACAGCGTGTTGATCGTGTAGAAATTGAAGCTAAGGCCGTGACAGAAGTAGACGGGGACATTGAGACGGACGTGTCTACTGAAGGTGTGAACAACGAGGGTTAATCTCTCCTCAGTTCTTAATACTCTTTCCGACAAGTCATACACTAAAAAGCCAGTTATTGCGAAGGTGATAACTGGCTTTTGTTTTTCTGGTAAAACGTTAAGAACAAATCAACGATCTCTTCAGCTAGTGCCTTAGTTTCGGTATCCGACAGCGTCTTTTCAAAACGAATGAGTTGGGGCCAGAATGCTTGGCCTTTGATTAACGCAACTAAGTGATCTTTGGCTTTTTCAATGTCAGTATCGATAAAACGACCATCGTTATCAGCGGCTTTTAACCAGCGAATTAGTGCTGTTTCTTGTTTGAAAAATTGATTGGTTTCTTCTGCGTAATCATCATGACTAAACAGAGTATGACTCACTCCGACTCGGGTAAGCTCGAGTAGCTCTTCGCTTTGAGAGAACTTAATTTCGTTAATGACAAGTGCGAGTAGTTGAGATTTGAGATCTTGATCAGGTTGATAATCAGCTTGGTAATCAACGACGCTCTTTGACCAAATTTCGCCAATTACGTAGGTGACCAAAATTTCTTTGCTTTCGAAGTGGTTGTATACCGTTCGTTTCGAAACTCCAGCTATTTTGGCAATGGTATCCATTGTGGCATCGCCGATTCCGTATATTTTAAATGCTTCCTGTGCGCCTTCCAAAATAGCGATGCGCTTTTTTTCACTTCGGTTCATATTCGCTGTTTCCGTCCAAGGAACTTATGTCTCAATAGTATACACACAAGCGGGCTGTTTGTCGGTTAAATAAGTTAGGTGGTTGTTTATTCGAGATAATATATAAATTTATTTGAAGTAATAAAAAACGGCCAATGAATTGGCCGTTTTTTTTGTTGGAATTAGGTTATTAATTACAGAGACGTAACACCCATATTCCAAAGAGTAAAACCATAGATGTCAGCGTATTGCTCAATGATTTTACTTGTTGGCGTGCCTGCACCGTGACCCGCATTGGTTTCGATGCGAATTAACGTCGGCGCTTTACCCGTTTGTTTGTCTTGTAATTCAGCAGCAAACTTAAATGAATGCGCTGGTACAACACGGTCATCGTGATCGCCTGTTGTCACCATCGTCGCAGGGTAGCTGACACCTTCTTTCACATTGTGAACAGGTGAGTAGCCATACAAGTACTCAAACATTTCTTTTGATTGTTCAGATGTACCGTAGTCATACGCCCAGCCTGCACCTGCAGTAAAGGTGTGATAACGAAGCATATCTAATACACCAACGGCAGGTAGTGCAACCTGAACTAAATCAGGACGTTGTGTCATAACAGCACCAACTAACAAACCACCGTTTGAGCCGCCTCGAATAGCTAACTTCTCACTTGATGTATATTTGTTTTCAATTAGGTATTCAGCAGCAGAAATAAAGTCGTCGAATACGTTTTGTTTTTGCAACTGCGTACCGGCAACGTGCCATTTCTTACCGTATTCACCACCACCACGAAGGTTAGGTACAGCATAAACACCACCTTGTTCTAACCATAGGGCAACTGTAGATGAGAAGCGTGGCATTAAGCTAACGTTGAAACCACCGTAACCATATAACATCGTTGGGTTCGTGCCATCGAGTTCTAGGCCTTTTTTGTAAGTGATGATCATCGGAACTTTAGTGCCGTCTTTAGATGAGTAGAATACTTGCTTAGACTCAAACTGATTTGCATCAAAATCAACCGGTGACTTGCGGTACAAGGTTGACTCACCTGACTCTAAGTCAAGCTCGAACGTGCTACCTGGTGTGCTGTAGTTTGTGAAGCTGTAAAATACTTTTGTCGCATCTTCTTTGCCACCAAAACCAGACGCAGTACCTACTGCTGGTAAATCGATAGTACGGATCTTTTTGCCGTCTAAGTCGTATTGCGTCACTTGCGACGTCGCATCAACCATACGGTTTGCGAAGAAGTATTTGCCAGCTGAACGGACGTTTAATACATCGTCGCCTTCGGCAATCACGTCTTGCCAGTTCGCTGGTTGTGGGTTGGCTTTCTCAACGCGAACGAGACGTTTGTTTGGTGCATCTAAGTTAGTAACGAAGTAAAAGTGTTCTTCAGTTGCTTTAATAAGGTAAGTATCAGATTCTGTGTTGTCTAAAATCGTAACAAACTCAGAGTCTGCTTTTGTTAGGTCTTTAACAAACAGCTTGTTACCAGACGTTGATACCGCTGCTGAAATGAAGACATTTTTAGCGTCGTTCGTCACTGTTGCGCCAATGTATCTATGTTTCTGTGCGTCAGTACCACCGTAAACTAATTCGTCGGCACTCTGCTCAGTACCTAGTTTGTGGTAGTAAACTTTGTGCTGATCTGTTTTAGCGCTTAATTCAGAACCTTCTGGCTTATCGTAACTTGAGTAGAAGAAACCTTCGTTACCTTTCCAGCTAATGCCAGAAAACTTAACGTCAACAAGCTTGGAACCAATTTGCTCTTTTGTAACGGCATTAAGAATAACGATTTCACGCCAGTCACTGCCACCATGTGATAATTGATACGCAACTAAGCTTCCGTCTTTTGAAAAGCTCACGCCTGACATAGATGTCGTACCATCTTCAGAGAAAGTATTTGGGTCTAAAAATACTTCAACTTCGCCTGTCGCTTTACCGTCGGTATTCTTTTGACGATATAAAACGTATTGGTTTTGTAAGCCGTCATTTTTGTAGAAATACGTATAGTCACCTTCGATGAAAGGCGCAGTGACTTTTTCGTAATCCATTAATTTCGCAAGACGCTCTTCTAGCGCTTCGCGGTAAGGGATTTGATTTAGGTAATCAAAAGTGACCTTGTTTTGTGCCTTGACCCATTGAGCCGTTTCATCACTCATGTCATCTTCTAACCAACGGTAGTTATCAACTACTTCAGTACCAAAATAAGTGTCAATCACAGGTTTCTTTTGAGTTGTTGGGTATGTCACGGTTTGAACTTCAACCTTAGTTACAGCAGAATTTTGTTGTGCAGCATTGTCCGTACTTGAACCGTTACAACCTGCAAGGGCGATAGTAAGTGCAGTCAATGCACCTGTAAACGTGGCCTTTTTCATTTTTATAGTTTCCTTGAATATGCCGACTTTTAAGTCATTGGGCAGCTTAATTTATTGATTAAGTCTCTATTTTTAATACCCCTTAACTGTACCAAGCCCTCCAATCAAGTAAAGCCTTGTGCGAGGAGTGAACAAAAAATCTCTATAAACTTGTATAAAAAGTTTGCACTTATTGATTACGTGTGTAATCTTAAATTTAAAGATTACAAGTGTAAGCGACAACTATGATTGAATTATCCAAAGCAGAATTTGAAGTAATGCAAGCGATTTGGGCAAAACACCCAGCGCGAGCCAGTGAAGTTATCGAGCGACTTGATGATGACAAAAAGTGGCAAGACAAAACCGTTAAAACTTTTTTGGGCCGACTTGTTAAAAAAGGAGCATTGAGTTTTGAACGCGATGGCAGGCAGTACATATACAGCCCGATGATAGAACAAGAAAATTACACGCTAAAAGAAAGCAAAAGTTTTATCGAACGGTTTTTCAGTGGTCGCGTCGCGCCGTTAGTTAGTGGCTTTGCCCAGTCAAAAGAGCTGTCGCAACGTGACATCGACGAACTTAAAAAAGTCATCAGTGATTGGGAACAAAACAACCCAGAAGCTGACTCGGACAATAGCCAAGATAAAGCGACAGGTATTGAGCCTAAGGATAAATAATGGATATGGAACACGTTAAATCATTATTTGAATTCGCCATCGAACAACAAGTCGTTATCAGCGTGTTGTTGGTCGCTTTAATTGGCCTTGAGCGTTGGGGCTTGGGACTGTTTAAGTCTTCTTGGATCTATTTATATGCCTTGTCCATCCCGTTTTGTTTGCTGTTTATAAACTTACCATTAGAAATAAAACCCGAATATAGTGAAGCAATCAGTCGCTACTTGGTGACACCCAGTGACTATTCGACTGCATTGATAACCAAGCACAGTGCGTGGTTTAGCTCTTCAATGGCCGTGTATTGGCTTGGCGTTGCGGGCTTATTTACTTTGACGGCTTGGGTTCATTTTAAATACAAGAAAGCACTTAAGTTAACGCCTCTTATAACATCACAGGATGCAGACTCGATCATTGAATCACAGCCTCTTGATTTAAAAACCGCTCAAAATGGCTCACCTGGCGACTCATCTTCGTTTTTATCAGAGCGCAACCCTGTCATAGCAATTGGCCAAAAGGTTTTTACCAGCGAACAAATAAGCTCACCGTTAGTGTTGGGTTTGTGGAATTACAAAATGGTGGTTCCTGCTGACTATCAGAGTCGTTTTGGCGCAGATTCGCTGGCACTGATTCTCGAGCACGAACAAGTTCACATTCAACGCCGGGACAACTTATTGAATATGTTGGCATTGTCCTTAGTCATTTTGTTCTGGTTTAACCCGTTGGCCTGGCTTGCCTATGGGTCATTCAGACGCTTACAAGAATTGACGTGTGATGAACGCGTTCTTAGAAACAAATCCATTGAAGATAAAATTTTATATAGCAAGGCCTTACTCGATTGTGTGACACGCACGGAAGTACGAATGATGGCTTATTCACATTACGGAGATAAAAACATGATGTTACAACGATTAAACCTAATTAAGAAAAGCGCAAAAGGCTCAAAACTAGCCAAAGGCACGCTAATGGCCACTTTGTTTGCCGTGGTTTGTACCTTTGCGGTTGCTAAGCAACTCGGTAGCGGCGAAGAAGAATACGCTATGCCTACAGTACGTATTGAGCCAATGTATCCTATTGAAGCTGCAAAAGCAGGGATCAGCGGTCACGTTGTGTTGAAGTACGATATCACTCCAAGTGGTGCGACTAAGAACATTCGAATTGTGTCACAAGAGCCAGAAGCGACCTTTGGTAAATCCGCTCAAAAAGCGTTGGCTAAATGGGAATATCAAAGCTCTAAGAAAGGCTTTAAAGATGTTTTAGTTCGACTAGACTTTGCAATGGAACAGCCTCAGACGTCAAAAGACCCAATCGAACAAATCCACGTGGCGCCTCAAGCTGACAAATCAGCGCAATAAAATTGAAGATTACTGAGCTGGTCGCCAGGACCGCGATTGAGCTCAGTAAGCCTCAGTCTTTTAACTTGCTTCGAGCTGCATCAATTAATCAAAGTCTCTCAATAAATTGCAGCCTCTTCAATAAATTACAGCTTCTTCAATAAAATAAAGCTTCTCCACCTTATTCCACATTATTGACCTGCAAAGATCTGTTTGATTTCACCTCTAAGCCAACTTCTTATCGGATCTTTATTAGTTCTCTGGTGCCAAATTTGTTGAATTTGAGCATCGGCAATCTTAACTGGGCAGTTATAAATCGTTAAATCAGGGTGAAATTCTGCCGCAGCCTGTGCAACAGGATCCAAACAAGTTAGCAAAAACTCTGAGTAGGCGACTGACGCCGCTGGAGCAACAAAGCTCGAAATACCTGCCGCCACGTTTCGTTTTTTTCCTTTCTCTTTTAATGCCTTGTCGACCAATCCATCTAAATCACCGGTTAATGTGGTCACTAAATGAGGGCACTCTAAATACTCTTCTAAAGATAACTTCCTTTTCAAGCGCTTATTACTGTGGCTGGCTAATACTTTAAAACCAATTTTTTTGAGGTTTTGCTGAAACAGCGCGGGTGGGAGGTTGTTATAAAAGCCAGCGATAGCGATGTCACACTCACCAGTTTCTAATTCTCGTTGAGGCAGCTTTCCACGTGTATTGTGAGTTACCAGCTGTACCTTTGGAGCTTTACTTTGCACTATAGGTAGCAGTTTGGGCAGCAAATATTGCTCAACAAAGTCGGTACTATAAATGTGAATGACATCGGTTTTATCAAGGAAATTTGTGTCATCCGCTTGATAATAAAACTGTTCGAGATCACCCACCAAGCTTGATATTTCGGGAGCCAAGGCGTCGGCTTTAGGCGTTGGTGTTAAGCCTCGAGAAGCTCTGACAAACAAGGGATCATCAAACTGCGCACGTAACTTATTGAGTTTGTGACTGAGAGCAGGCTGACTCAAAGACAACTTTTCTGCCGCCAAGGTTAAGTTTTGTTCTCGGTACAAAGTATTGAACAAAACCAACAAGTTAAGGTCTTTATTACTTATATTCATGACTGATATTAATGTGAGTGTCTCTTGGTTGAGAGTAAGAAATTGATATTCAAAAATTAAATGATACAAATCTAATCTATTCATTTTTCATAATAGTCAAACACGACTACACTTGCCATCACTTAAAGACAAATCATAAGAGTTTAACGATTGGAGTAAGACATGGCTGTATTAAGATTAGGAATTGTAGGTGCTGGAATGATTGCTGGAGTCATTGCCAATGCCGTCAAGCAAGCTGCCAATATAGAAGTGGTTGCAGTGGCAAGTCGTCGAAAAGAATCAGCGAGCGCGTTTGCTGAAGAGCAGGGCATAGACATGGTCTTTGATACTTGGCAGGAGATGTTAGCGTCTGATCAAATAGACGCTATTTATGTCGCGACACCAACATCAGCAAAAGAAGAAATAGCCCTATTTGGCGCTGAAAACAAAAAACACTTATTAGTTGATAAGCCATTTCCCAGTGCTGAGTCTGCAGAGCGTATGATCAATGCAGCAAAAGCAAACAACGTTGCCTTTATGGACGCGACGCATTTTACTCACAACCCTCGTACGCACCAAATTCGCGACACAATGGCAGAACAGATTGGTGAACCACAAGCTCTGCGCAGCTCGTTTTTCTTTCCGTTCATGGATCGCACGAACATTCGTTTTGATACCGAAAAAGAACCTACAGGCGCGGTTGGTGATATGACATGGTACTCAATGCGCGCAGTTGCTGAGTATTTACAACCCACTACACCAATCAAAGTCATCTCTGGCGGCATTATTCGCGATGAAGAAACCAATGCCGTGGTTCGCGGAACGGGTGTGGTGATGTTTGAAGATGGTAAGTCATCGACTTTCGATTTTGGCTATAACGCAGGCACGTGTCTGATGGACTTAGATATTCTTGGCCATGACGCAGTATTTAGCCTAAATGACTGGGTATTGGACTGGAAACTAGGTTTTGCCTTTGATGATAAAGATCACGTGATTGGCTACACCAAGCGCACCGAAATGCAAACGCCAAAAGAGCACTCGTATATTTCGGCCGACTCAGATATTCCGCAGGCCGTTGCTATGATGAGTAATTTTGCCCAATTAGCAGCAGATCCTGGCTCTAAAGAAAACCAAACTGCGCAACACTTAGCGCTATTAACTCAGCAGTTGTTGGACGCTTATTGGAACGCAGTTAAGTAAACGACGTTTTTAGTATTTTTAATTGAGGTTTTTATGAGTTTATTTAGCAATTTATATAGTACTTTATTTAGTACTTTATTTAGAGAAGCTCGCGCTTTCATTGGCACAGCGATTACTGCACTTGCACTTGTTTTACCATTGTCTGTTTCAGCGCAATTAGGCACTGCACAGCAAACTCACCAGGACCTATCTGACAAAGACGTGCTTATCGTGTTAACCAGCCATAACAAAATGGGTGATTTGGACGAAAAAACAGGGTTCTGGTTGAGTGAGATGACGCACCCGTATTACGTGTTGGTCGACGCAGGCGTAAATGTTGATATTGCCAGTATTGAAGGTGCTATGGCACCCATTGACCCGCGCAGTATGGAATTGGATGACAAATCAAATCAGCGCTTTTTGGACGACAAGAAATTAATGGCAATGGTCATTAACTCTGTTCCTTTGGCAGAGGTTGATGCAAGCGATTACGACGCGGTAATTTATGCGGGTGGTCACGGCACTATGTGGGACTTTTCGAACAATCCAGTGGTGAACGAATTCACAGCAAAGATATATGAAAGCCAAGGGATCACAGCGGCAATTTGTCACGGCCCAGCGGCTTTCACTGACGTTAAATTAAGTAATGGCGAATACCTAGTAGCAGGTAAAAAAGTTGCTGCCTTTACCAATGAAGAAGAAGAGATCGTCAAGCTAACCGATGCCGTACCATTTTTACTACAAGACAAATTAGTCGAGCGCGGGGCAAAACACGTTTATGCTAAACCTTGGCAAAGTAATGTGGTGGTTGATGAGCGATTGGTAACGGGGCAAAACCCACAATCCGCTCATGCAGTTGGCGAAGCTGTTTTAGCACTGTTAGCTAAATAGCAAATAACCGGCAACGGGCATCTGACCAGATGGACCTGACAGATGCCCTTTCTTTACTTTATAATCACCTCAACTTAAAGAAAAAACATAAAAGTAGGGAACAACTATGCCGTCTTTTGACATTGTTTCAGAAGTAAATTTAGATGAAATGCGCAACGCAACTGAAAACTCAACACGTGAATTGAGCACGCGTTATGATTTTCGTGGTGTTGATGCGAGCTTTGAATGGAAATCGCCAGTGGTTTCTGTGAAAGCTGAAGGTGATTACCAAACGAGCCAGCTAATCGACATCTTGCGTAAGCAATTGGTTAAGCGCAATATCGACCCACAAGCGATGGAAATTTCAGACCCTGATTTTTCAGGCAAGATTTGCACTCAAAAAGTGACCATCAAAGAAGGCATTGAAAAAGACGTTGCCAAGAAGCTTGTTAAAATTATCAAAGATTCTAAGTTGAAAGTTCAGGTCGCGATTCAAGGTGAAGAGCTTCGCGTTACAGGTAAAAAGCGCGATGACTTGCAAGCGGTGATGCAGTTGGTTCGTCAAAGTGAGTTAGGTCAGCCTTTCCAGTTCAAAAACTTCAAAGACTAGAGTTAATTTAAAGGCTAGCGCTAATATGAAATAGCCTTCCTAAATTAAATAAAGCCTACGACTGAGAAATAAACCTCTAAGTCGTGGGCTTTTTTGTTAGCGCTATTCATTTATCACGTCTTCTCTCTACCCTACATCCTCTTCTAGAGCGCTAACATATCCGACTAGCTAAAATAGCTTAATTTTTAGCTTACAAGTGTACGCTCGAGTTGCTACAATGCCCGCCTTAAATTTTTGGGAGTAGTAGCCGTGTTGAGCGTTTTGCGTCTTTTGCTGTTGGCTTTGTTTTTTATTTTTTCAACAGCGTTTTTATTAGTGTTCTTGATTGTTCGTCCTTTTAGGAAGAATAACGTGCATGTTGTGGCTCAAATTTATGGTTCTTTTGCCAAAATTTTGGGTTTAGAAGTAGAGATCCGCGGTGAAGAGCGTCTTGTTGAAGAACCAGTGGTTTACATCGGTAATCACCAAAATACTTGGGATATTTTTACTGCTTCCAACGCCGTTAGAAAAAACACGGTAAGTATTGGTAAAAAGAGCCTTAAGTGGATGCCATTTTTTGGCCAAGTTTACTGGTTATCGGGCAACATTCTTATTGACCGCGCCAACAAAAACAAAGCGCACGGTACAATTGGTCAAGCCGCACAAAAAATTCGCGACAAAAAAATATCAGTTTGGTTATTTCCTGAAGGGACACGTTCTCGTGGTCGTGGCTTACTTAAATTCAAAACAGGCGCTTTTTATACTGCCTATATGGCTGGCGTGCCTATTTCTCCGGTTGCGATTAGCAGTACTCACAATCGAATTGATTTAAACCGTTGGGACAATGGCAAAGTCATTATCGAATATTTACCATCAATGAAAATCGAAAGTGACGATAAAAAGTACATTCGTGAGCAAGCCGAACTCGCTCATGCCATTATGAAGCAAAAAATTGACGAACTCGACGCGGAATTAGGCTATATTCCATCCCTAACAGATACAAAGAAATAGACTTGATTATTTAGGGTGTCCGATGGAACAAATCGACTGGCAAGAATTTAGTAACGATATCATAGAGCAGCTTTTAGAAGACGGCTCAAATCCAGAAGCAATGTATGGCCTCGAGCATCATTTTGTTGCTGAAGAGCCAGAAGTTGCCGACAAAGCACAACAAGAAGCGTTCCTAAAAGGTTGGAACGTTAGTGACTTAGAGCAGGTCGAGACCGAAGAGGGTGAAGTCCTTTATTGTTTTGATGTTGATACTGAATGTCCGTTAGACGAAGAGATCATTCACGAAGAAGTCGAAGCAATGGTGACCTTTGCTGAAGAAAACAATTTGGAATACGACGGTTGGGGTACGCATTTCGAAGACTAAGTCTTCGTTTGCTTAACACGACTCGTTATAGAAAGCGCTGTACTTAAAGGCTATAGGCTGAAAGGGACAGCGTTTTTTTGTGCCTGAAATTCTGGGGCAAAAGTTGAAGTAAAATGACAGGGAAGCCCGTTGACTGCTATAACTCAAAACAAGTTTTTGACATTCCGATAAAAATTTTCATGAGAGCCCAACGCTAACAGTTCCAAAACAATTGCGCCATCTTCGTAGCTATATCCAAGTAATGTGAGCTGTTTTGCCATTTTAAATTTGTAAACTCTCATGAAGGACAGGTCCCCCTTTTTCTGCTCACCTGTCTTCGGCTCTTTCATTATCAACTTTATGGCCGTATCAAGATCCTGTTTCTGATTTTGATGTAGCTTTTTTACCGCCTTTTTAAAGCTTGGAGTTTGTAAAACCTGCTTAATTTCAGCCAAAGTCATATACCTCTAACTTACCAGCTTCTTTTTCTGCTTTTGCAATGATGACCTGTTTAACAAATTCATACGGCAAGTCCGGATTGTCCTCCATTATCTCACCTATTTTTGCCCAGTGTTCAATCTGTTTAGGCGTAGTTCTGTTAAATGCTTTAGCCATTATTGCCGCTTTTTCTACTAATTCTTCATCTAGTCTTATACTTGATGTTGCCATCGCTAATCTCCTAAATTTAATACTGTACAACTGTAGCATCTCGCCACTATTGTGGCAATGTGGTTTAGGGCGTCTGTTCTTTAGAGTCGTGTCTTGTAGGATCTGGAACTACAAAAGCTGTTTAGCGGCTTTCTTGTAGGTCTTACCTACTTTGACCGAAACGCCACTTTGTAAGATCAAATGATCAAGGTGGACTTGTTCCACTAAATGTAAATTAACACCGTATGACTTGTGGACCTTGGCAAACAACGGCGAGTGTTGGGTATTTATATCGATTTGCTCTGACAGTAAATCTACCACAGGCAGAGACTCCATCAGGTTTTTAAAGCTCGAATTCACCAAAATCATTTCATCGCCTAGCCAGACTTTTACGTAATTGCCATAAGCTTCAAACCAATGAATGTCCTTTAAAGCGACTTTGCGTTTTGAGCCACCTAAATTAACACTGATGTAGTTTGGCGCGACTTGATTAGATTGAGCCTGTTCGATTGGTTGCGAGGCCTCATTATGAGGCTGTTGGTTATTGCTCTGTCGGTGGTCATTGTAAGCGGGATGATCGGTTCGTTGAACTGCGGGTGAAACTCCAGTAACAAACTGAACATGTTGAATGGCTTTTTCTAACGCTTGTGAGAGTCTTGGGGCACTAACAGGTTTTACCAAATAATCGGTGACATCCAACTCAAATGCTTCAACAGCGAACTCTTTAAAAGCCGTCACAAAAATCACTTGAGGACGGTTCGCTAGTACTTTTACCAGTTCGACACCAGTTAAACCGGGCATTTTGATGTCTAACAAAAGTAAATCGACACGGTTGTTTGCCAGCCACCTTAACGCATCCGTGGCGCTGTAACTTTGATGTTTTACATTGATTTTGATTGAGTGAGCTTGCACGTCATTTGGTGTGTTGGCAATGCTAGCTTCACGACCATTTACGTAGCCACTATTATCGCCTACATTGACTGAGTCATCATTGTTGCTAACATTAGCGCCAACATTA
>NZ_CEYNSH010000038.1:23858-28901 GCF_982872775.1 Psychrosphaera sp.
ATCAATTCCATAACATCAGCTCCAGACGACTATGCCAAACTCTATGTTGAGCACCTGAATTGTCATTCTCAATTAGACCTGCTCCAACAGAACCACTTTTAATATGGCCACTTTCGTTAATACCATCGTTTGTAATGGCATCGTCTGCAATACCAGTTTCGATGACTTCACTTAGGAAGACATGACGGCGCGGGTACTGCAAAGCTAGTCGCTTTTTGAGATTGTTTAAGCCAACTCCATGTGCTTCTAGACTATGCGAAGCTGAGCGTGGAGTCTGTTGTGACGAGTCCTTATTGGCTTTTTCACTACGCGAGTCAGTTGTTCGTTGACTTATAATTTGGTTTGAGCTTTGACTAGAATATTGACTTGAGATTTGGCTAGCTTCTTCATCACTCATTTGTGTTGGCATCGTGTTTTTACAGTCAAATACAAGAGAGTCATCAGTAACATACAAAGCCAGCTCGACTTGTGCATTTTCGGCAATGGACTCCGCTCCGTGCTTGAATGCATTTTCCAGTAACACAATGAACAAAAGCGGTGCGACTTGGATAGACTGTTGAGTTGTGTCTGGCCATGTGGCGTTAATCGTCACGCGGTCGCCCAAACGGACTTTTTGCAAAGCGAGGTAATTTTTCAAATAGTCGACTTCTGACTGCAACGGAACCTGGCGTTCTTGTCCTTCATAAACCGTATACCTCAACATATCGGAAAGATTCATTACCAAGTCAGGTGCAAGGTCAGACTTTTTTAACGTCAGTGCATACAAGCTATTCATCGAGTTAAACAAAAAGTGCGGATTGATTTGTTGCTGTAACAATTGCAATTCGGTTTGGGTTTTTTGCTCGGTTATTTGAGCTTCTCGGGCCGCATCGCGTTGGCGCTCAAAAGCTAAGATAAGCGGCGTCGTTAAAAACAAAAACAGCAGAGATACTTTGTAATTATCTGGGTCAAAAACATCGAAGTTTTCTGATGGCAAAAATGAAAAGTGTGGCGGGGTCATTGGCAGGTGAATTACCACTTGACCTGCAAGCGGGGTATAAACCAGCCAAAAAACAAAGCTGGCCAACACAAAATTAAACACACCAAATTGATTGAGGACACGTTTGATCAAGACATACCGATTGACGAGATAAAGGCTGGCCATCAGTAATGCAAGGATACCAAACTGCCACGCGTAATTTAAAAATGGCAGTGGGTCTGTGATGACCTGAACAGGATCAATAATGAGATTGATAGGCATGTTATTCATCGGGTCTTCGTGAAAATGAAACGCGCCCGAAATAACCACCACCCAAGTTACTAAGCAAAGCGCTACGACACTGTTTAGTGAAAATAACTTTGATAATAACCGCTGAAGCCAATTTGATTTTGGCGCTCTTGTATAGGCGCTAGTTTCAAAAGACAACGCGGAATTAGAAGCCGATGTTGTGGTAGATATCGAGGTAGATGCTGACGCAAAAGTTACCCTGCTGTTTGGGGACTTATTGACATACTGCACCAACATCCATAGTGCGACTAATAATAGGCTAACTAGGTAAAAGTGAAATGAGAACAGATTGATAGCAGCAAAACTTTCACTTATCGATACAGCACCTAATATCATTGCAGGATAAATCACAAATCCCACTAATAAAGGCAATAGGGCCTTCGGACCTTTTTCTATTTGCTGGGCTAACTCATCGTCACGATCTATGCCCAGACTTCTATTACTAACGGTTCCCTGACTGAGCCATAAGCCAACAAACAAGGGCAATGCCTGAAAGGTCAGTTGCAACACAATCAATACATAATCACTAGCCACAGGGTTTGAGGTAAGCCAAGCGTGACTCATGCCGTGGTTTTTTATTGATAAAAAGCGAACGTGCGCTTCAACAAGAACGGAGGCTAAAAGCGGCATCAAGGTTATGAATCGATGAGTAAACCACATAGAAGGGTTTTGCAACGTTGGTACGAGCGCTGAAAAGGCATTTTTCATCATTGTTTTAATATCCTGAGGTCCATTTTCTCAAGTCTACGTTAATGCGGTTTGTCGTGGTTGCTCTTATGACGAAAGTAGCAATTTTCATGACGTAAGTAAATTTACGCAGTGCTGTTGGCGTTCTTCATCTTCTTTTAACCCTTTGTCATCTATCAGTATTTATTAACTCTGGAGTTACTAGAATCAATTTCAAAGTCAGGTTAAACGACGAGTATAAGGACGACAAAATGATTCAGATAAATAACTTAAACAAAACTTACCCAGATGGCACTAAGGCACTTAATGGCATCAACCTCACATTGCCCTGCGGTATGGTGGGGTTGTTGGGGCCAAATGGCGCAGGAAAATCAAGCCTTATGAGAACTATCGTGGGGCTGCAAAGTGCAGACCAAGGGGAAGTCCTTTTGGTAAAGTCGGGGCTACAACCCCAAACCAACAGCGCAAATTGTTTAAACGACGATAGTTATGTTGATGTCCTACAATCACCTCAGAAAATTCGCTCGACCTTGGGTTATTTACCTCAATATTTTGGCGTCTACCCAAATATGAGCTGTCAGGCTTTGCTCAAACATATGGCAATTTTGAAAGGGATTGCACCTTCAGATTATCAACAACAAATCCCCGAATTGTTGGTACTAACCAACCTGACTAAATACGCCAATAAAGCAGTGAATAAGTTTTCCGGTGGTATGAAACAGCGCTTTGGCATAGCGCAGGCCTTATTAGGTAACCCAAGCGTGGTGATCATGGATGAGCCAACGGCAGGTTTAGACCCAGAAGAGCGCGAGCGACTTCACGATATGTTGATTTCTATCAGCAAAGAGCGGCTCATTTTATTATCGACTCACATTGTCGAGGATGTAGAAAACCTTTGTCAGCACAGCGCATTATTATTTTCTGGAGAAATAAAAGCAGCCGGAGCCGTGTCAGATTTAGTTGAAACCATGTCAGGGCGTATTTGGCAGTTGAGTGGTGCGAGCGAGGAAATAGCTGACCTTGGTTCTGACCAAAATCTTAAAGCCAAGCCAAACACTCCCTTGGTTTTAAACAAATCTTTTCGTTTTGGTGAGCCTGTCTATCGAGTTTATTCAGAAACTAAACCAAGTATGAGCGCAATCGAGACACAAGCAACCCTGCAAGACGTTTACTTTTATGCACGTCAGGGAGGTGTGTTATGAGTCGTTCAAATGCCTTTTTACCGTTGGTATCCAATGATTTACGTTACCTCATGTCACAGCCTCTTTGTTTGGTCGGTGTCGGACTCGTCTTAATAATGGGGTACTTGTTTACAGTCGGGTTAACCGCTGAAGCCGCCAGTTTTTCTATGTCGTTACAACTTAAATATGTGGCGATAGTCATGCTGGTTTTTCCGGTTTTTATGGGGGCCATGCTGCCCATTGTTTTTGCCAGAGATGAACAGTGGGAAGTCAGTGAGTTTGTGGGCACCTCTGTCTATTCGCTTAATGTCTTGATGACAAGTCGTTGGTTGGCACTTGCTTGTTGGGCGGTTGTTTTGTTTGCCTTGTGTTTTGTGCTGGTGGCCGTTGGTGCGAGTGTTAGCAATGACGAACCTCACGGGGTGAATGCGACCGAGCTATTAATCGATGGTATTAAATTTGTCGGCTTGATACTGACGCCAACGGTCTTGTTGTATTGCACTTTAGGCTTGTTACTCTCAAACAAACGCGCTGCTTCTTTTACTTATTACGCACTCATTCTTGTCGGCTTTGTGGCTTATCTGATTCTAGCGAGTATGACGGGCAACCCAATATTGGCTGGCAGTAGTATGGATTACCCGGGCCTTTATCAATTGGCCTTGTGGTTTGACCCTTATGGTGTCACAGCTTGGTTTAGTGAGGCTCGCCCGAGCGCTAATGACGATATTCAGCACATTGGTTTAGGTGTCGGGCTGTCGACGTTCTGGTTCAATCGTTTCATGGTTGTAGTGGGAATAGGACTGGTTTTATTTTGGCAGCTAAAAATAAAAGGCCAGAGGCGGCCGCAAATATATTCGACAAGTAATTTGGCCGATGTGGCACCTAGCACAGAAGAACAGGCCACAACTTTGTCTAAGTTTAGCCTGCGTGTAAAAAGCATGTTAGGTTTTAAATCCAATGCCGTTCATGTCGTGAATAAAGCGAATAAAGCGAATAAAGCGAACAAAGCGAAAAGTACGGATACTGTAAAATGTGCAACTGCTGAGAATACCTCAACGACACCAGAGTCTCCTATTTTCGAACTTCTCAAAGGCCAGTTGCTTTTGGTGCTCAACAACAAGGTCAATTTATTGATTTTGTTAGCCTGGCCACTGATCATTTTTAATGAAGTATTGTCAGGTTTGCACTATGTCGAACCCTTTGCCATCAAACAAGCCACGTCATTGGATGCCATTAATCGCATCAATGGTGATGTCTTGCCTGTGTTTGGGTGTTTCTTGATTGGCCTTTGGAGCTGGCAACTGACGGGAAGTTATAAGTCCGCCAATGTCCATGAGTTAATCGCCTCCGCCCCTATTAAAAACAACCAATTTGTCGGTGCTCAGTTATTCGCAATTACGATCTTGGCCTTGATAATCTGTTTGCTGACTGTACTTGGTTGCGTGATAGCACAGCTACTGGGCCAAAGCTCCATAACACCAACCACTTATGCAGTGGAGTTTGGGCTAGGGTGGTTAAACTTAAGTTTGCTTGGAGTTATTTTTGTCACTATTCAACAGATAGTTGCCTCAAGAGCGTGGGGCAGTGCTGTGGTTGTGTTACTCATTGTTTTTAAGTTTACGCCTCTATCTGGCAGTGTTGGCCTGACTCATACGTTATGGAATATTGCTGGCTCGCCCTTACAAGCCGCTGATAGATTTTGGGGGCATACCGCGAGTAGTTCAGTGTTTGTGCCTTACTTGTTAGTTTGGTTGAGTATCGCCGTTGCGCTTTTAGTCTGGGCTTTAAGTCTTACGCACAGAGGGACGTTTTATTCGACGACCAAAGTGTCTTTTTTAAAGCCCTTATCACTATTTAATTCTGCCAGAGATCCGCTTTTAAAAAACATCGCTGGCAAAGCTCGTAACT
>NZ_CEYNSH010000039.1:0-21336 GCF_982872775.1 Psychrosphaera sp.
TATTGGTGTAAAGCTAAGTGTAACGTCTTTTAATCATTATCAAAAGCCGTTTTTGTTTATAAATACCGAGTGAGTAGTTTATTGTGAATCAAATGAGCAAAAACCAATCAATAATATGTACTCTTGTAAGCCATTTTTCTGGCTTTTTTTTGTTCTTTTCTATGTATACTAGGCAAATACAAAACAATAATAAAAACAGAAAACATGGATTTGTCATTTCGCTCTCGTCGCCAGCTTATAAAAGCAAAACAATTTCTTCCGACTCAACACCTAATGGACCGAGTCACAGCAGTTAAGGCTTGGTTTCAATGGCTTCAGGTCACTATTCTCGCCTTTTGGCATTCATTGACAACCCCACAGCGCTGTTATTTTACCGCGACTTTATTAGTAATTGGTCTTTTGTGGCTGGACTACGAGATTGAATTCTCCACCCTGGCTTGGATTTCATGGATAATTGTTGCTGGTTTAACAATAGAGTTTTGGCCTAAGTTTTTGCATCTTTGGGAGTCTCTATTAGGTAAAACCTTTATTTTAGTTTTTTACGCCATACTGGCCAACTTTGCCTTAGCCAGTTCGGGTGGTTTGGTCAATGAAGTAACGGGCGTCAGTGCAGACAGCCTTCCTTATTCTCACAACTGGGCACTGGTTTTAATGGTCCCGACTTGGTTTTTAGTCACCAATCTAATTGCCCTATTGGTTATTCAATTATTAGTCCCCGCTTATTTGGTCTTTTTACTTTTACTCAAGCCTTTTGGAATTAGAGGTTTGTGGCACTCTCCAGAATACAAATACGTGTTCAGTACCGCCCTAGTTCGTTATGTCTGGGTATGTATTTTAATTGCTGTAATGGGCGTTTATGGCGTCAAAAGTGGATTAGTAACACAGTCTTCGCCCATCGTTGGGAGCTTACTCGAAGGATTTGTGCATAGCCATGAAATGCAACAGAAAGAAGTCAAACTTGCAGCAGTAGAAGAGAAAAATGAGATTCAAACTGAAGACTCAGGGAATACTGAAGCTTCAACTTTAAATACGGATGAAAACTCAAATACCAGCGTACCGTTAGATACAAGCGAAAAGCCCATCGAAGCGTTAGAAACACAAGCCCTTATAACTTCAACAAACTCTACACTCATAGAAGACGAATTTATTGCTGAGCTAAAGAAAAACCAATCAGATGTAAAGTCACTACTTAAACGTTCTGTTGCTAACTTTATCTACTTATATGAAGCGGACTCTTACTCTCGCTGTGCACACCCTGAAGATACAAGAGTGGTTGAGCTAAATGATTACGAACTACTCATTGTTAAAGAAAACAAGGATGCGGATATCGGCTACGATTTTAATGTTATTGCCTGTCATAGCCCTGGCGTAAATCCAATTAAGTCTTAGTAGTTATAACCTTTACATAATAAAAAGCCCCAGCTCGTGAATGTGTGATTTCTGGGGCGTTTTAACCTTGGGTTTTACGTTACTGAACTTAGCCTATCTAGACTAGTCCATTTGTTTATTCTTTTTTAAAGAACCTGGGCGTTCCCAAGCGTGCTCATCCACTTCGTGCTCCCAGTGCTGATCTTCTTCAAGTGTTTGTTTGATGAAATCCCTTGTCTTGAGAGAGTGATTAATAAAGACTTTCTCATCGTTTTCCATTGTGGCTAACTGCTCGACCATTTCATCATCGTGTTTCTTGAATAAGCGACTTGCTCGCCAAGCACTATTGTGACGCCAGCCAAGTTTTTGCATGACCTTTGCGCCTAATTCCAGGCCACCAGCTAGGGTTTCTCGTTCTAGGTCCACGACTCCCGCTTTAATCAACTCGGTAGCATGTGGTCGGTTAATGGCACGTGCCAAAATCTTAACGTGAGGAAAATGACTTTGAATCGACTTAATGATTCGTAGGCTGCGCTCTGGCTCGTCAACGGCGACTACAATAACCTCAGCGTGTTCGGCACCGGCTGCGTGCAATAGTTCGTGGCGCTCACCTTCACCAAAATAAACCTTGTAACCAAACTTACGTACCATATCAATTTGACTAGAGTCATGGTCCAAAATAGTCGCACCAATTTTGTTGGCGGCGAGTAATCGACCAACCGCCTGACCAAATCGGCCAAAACCGATAATAATGACGCGATTTTCTTCCGAGATTGGATCTGAAGTCGGTACCGTTCGCTTTTTAGCAAATCTAGGTTGAATCAGCTTGTCATTTAATATTAAGAACAATGGCGTTAACAACATAGATAACGCCACAACTAGAGTTAGCTGCGACACAATATCTTGTGGCAACAAGTTCACCGTTAATGCAAACGCAAATAATACGAAGGCAAACTCTCCAGCTTGCGATAAAACAAACGAAAACGTATAGCGGTCAGCTTTGTCCATTGGCGAAAAGCGACCGACGAGTTGCAGAACCAAAAACTTCAGAATCATTAATCCTAATGTCAGAAAGACAATTAAAGCTGGGTTGTTTGCAAAGATCCCAAAATCGATACTCGCGCCAACTGAAATAAAAAACAGACCGAGTAATAAGCCTTTAAATGGTTCGATGTTGCTCTCTAACTCATGTCGATAATCACTTTCAGCCAATACAACGCCTGCCAAGAAGGTACCTAACGCAGGAGACAAACCGATTGATTGCATCGCCAAAGCCACCGCAATCACTAACAACAAAGCGGTCGCGGTGAAAACTTCACGAAGTTGACTTTGAGCAATAAAACTAAAGATAGGGTTCATTAAATAGCGGCCGCCAAAAATAATACCGCCTATTACCAACGCCGATACAGCCCCTTTTTGCCAGCCGTGCAATTCACCAGGAGTAGCCGCCATGGTCGAAACATCGGACGTTGCAAGTAAAGGTAATACAGCCAAAATAGGAATGACGGCGATGTCTTGAAATAACAAAACAGCAAAAGAGCCCTGACCCGCAGTGGATTTCATTTGGTTTTTTTCTTGTAAGCTTTGTAGCGCGATCGCGGTTGAGCTCAGAGCCAAAATCATGCCGATTGCCAAAGACTGTTGCCACGCGAGACCAAAGCCCATGGCGATTGCTGTAATAAACAATGTGGATAAAAACACCTGCATACCGCCACTACCGATAATTGGCACGCGCATCCGATACAAAAGGCTTGGCTTGAGCTCCAAACCAATCAAGAAAAGCATTAACACCACACCAAACTCAGCGAAATGCATGACATCCTTTGTATCACTCACAAAAGAGAGAACGTAAGGTCCGATGATGACACCAGCGACTAAATAACCCAAAACCGAACCAAGACCTAACCTTTTAGCTATCGGAACGGAGACAACCGCGGCCAGAAGATACATCACCGCGTCTGCTAATAAGTTATGTTCCATTATTCTTCTCCTACCAACGGGTTACTGTTATCAACGTCATCATTCGGTAAAAGCTTACCTGCATTTAATTGTTGTAAGACTTCAATGTAAGCGTTGGTTGTTGCCGTTAGACGCTCTGGAGCAGCAAATAATTTTCGCGAACCATGAATAATGAAAGGAGGTAGGTAATTCATCTGACACAAGTGTGCCGTCTGATTATACGGTGCCAATAACTGTTCCATAGTGAATCGGTTGTGACCCGTTTTGCAATAAGCTCGCTGACCACCGCCAGTGCTTATCACTGACATCCAGTTTTTATTTTTGAGTGCATCACCCTGTGGGCCGTAGGCGTAATTATATTGTAAAACCAGATCGAACCATTCTTTTAGTAATGACGGGCAGCTATACCAATAAAAGGGATGCTGAAAAACGACATTATCAAACTCAGATAGCAACTGCTGCTCAGATTCAATATCAATCACGCCATCAGGATATACCTCATACAAATCGTGAACTTTAACAAAAGGGTGTGTTCGAACGACCTCTATTAAATGCCGGTTTATTTTTGATTGTTCAAGATTTGGGTGTGCCAATACCAGTAAAACATTTTGCATTGTTTTGTATTCAGCCTATATAAAAAAAATAAAGGATTACAGTTACTAAGAGACAAGACTAACTGTAGCTCTTTTTTGTTACCATTTCGCGTTTTTCAAGGCTTTTTTATGTCTAATGCTCATAAATAATTTTATTTCAACTTGATCGCCGTTGTGGCGAATTTCGTAACATAAATTAATGTGAAATAAATGAGAGTGTTATGAAACGAGCGTTATTCCCCCTACCTATTTTTCTGCTACCTGGTGGGCGAACAAGGCTTCGAGTATTCGAGCCGAGATACAAACGATTGGTAAAAGAGTCGGCAGGCGAGACCGGTTTCGTAATCCTGCCCTATGAAAATTTGCCGAATCTAGATGACCCATTGTGCCAATGGGGAAGTCTAGTCACCATTATTGATTTCGAACAAGGAAACGACGGCTTATTGCACATTGATGTCGAATGTAAAAAAATGGTTGAAGTAACAAGCTTCGATATCGAAGATGACGGCTTGAAAAGAGGCGAAGTGTCACAGACAACTGAGCACTGGCCCCCTGCAACGATTGATGCTGAATTCGCTCACTCTGACGATGCCAAGCGCTTAACAGAGAGTTTAAAAGTCGTATTTGACCAACATTCAGAGCTTGCAGAGCTTTACAACAAGTTTGATTTTGAATCCGCCCGTTGGGTTTGCCAACGCTGGCTAGAGCTTTTACCGCTAAAGCGTCAAGAACAAAACGTATTCGCGCAATCATATTCGTTCAAGCGCGCATTCCAATTTTTAAGTTCTATTGTCTTTGAATAAAAGGTAATCTTTACGCAGAAAATTTACACTTTTAGTGATCCAGCCAGCCGAGTTCAACGTTATGTATCTCAAGTACGCGATAGAGGTATATCATGAATCTTCAGCAAAGCACGAGCACAGCACCGAGCGGGACCACGTCATCAGGAAATCCAAGACGTATGAAAAGTTCTAGCGACGATAGAGCGCCAGCTGAGTTAAGCGACTACTTGATGGCCGTTGCAGCCGACCGTGACAAACGAGCATTCGCAAAGCTGTTTGAATGGTTTGCACCAAAGATTAAACGAATTGCCGCCCAGAAGTTGAACAACGACGCTGCCGGTTTTGATATCACCCAAGAAACCATGACAAGAGTTTGGCGAAAGGCTCACCTTTTCTCGCCTGAAAAAGGCGCAGCAACAACGTGGGTTTATACGGTAATGAGAAACGTCATCTTCGACGCGATGCGTAAAAATAAAACCCAGCAAGCAGAGTCATTGAGTGATGATATTTGGCCAATCGAAGACCAAATTTCTGAAGAAATTCCGTTTCAAGATCACTTGATGAGTAGACAGTTAAGCGAGCTTGTCAAAAAGTTGCCGCCGAATCAGCAAGAGGCGTTGACCGCCGTTTACTTTAAACAATTAACACACGAAGAATTAGCGAAGCAGTTGAATATTCCTGTAGGTACAGTGAAATCAAGAATTCGACTAGCCGTAACCAAGTTGAAACAGCAGTTGGGAGCCGACCATGATTAAACATCACCCTAGTGAACAATTACTGACAGCGTTTGCTGCAGGGACTCTACCGGCTTCTATGGCAATCGGTGTTTCTATTCACTGTGATATGTGTGAAAAGTGCCGGGATGAAGTTCAGCAGTTGACGTCAAAGTTGGCAGCGACGGAATTCTCTTTGGCGGCCAAAGACAGTTCGCCAGCAGAGCCTTCAAAAGAAGCGTTAGACGACATTTTTGAAGCGGCGACAGCCGAGAATACAGGCAGCAGTGATGACGTAATGCTGATGGATTTTGGCAACATGATTGATGCGATCACCGCTGATGACGAAATCTCAGAGCAAGCCGTACAACGCAGCTCTTTGATAAAAGTTCATGGTAAACACTACGAGTTACCAAAAGCGTTAAACAACGTACGTATGTCTAACTGGTTAAATCTAGGAAAGCTGTCTCGAAGTAGTCTGAATTTAGACGAAGGTCCGCTTCACAGTCACATTTTACATATTGATGCAGGCGGTGAAGTGCCGACACACACTCACAAAGGCTTTGAAATCACCTTACTTCTTGATGGTAGTTTCGAAGATGAGATGGGGACGTATGTCGCTGGAGACTTTATCGAATTAAACGGTGAACATAACCACAAACCAAGAACTGACAAAGGGTGTTTGTGCTATACCGTTGCAGACGACGCGTTACAATTTACAGAAGGGTTCCACAAGTTATTTAATCCAATTGGAAGTCTTCTTTACTAATTCCAAAGCCCACTACTTTGGTTCTCTTGCCACGGCCATCCCTTTGCCGTGGCTTTTTTCTAGAATAAAAATTAATCAGCCAATTCAACGACATTGATCTCGTGCATTCTTGTGTGCGTACGCTATTCTAATCAAGATGTGATCCCAATTAGGAAAAGTATAAATGTCCATAGTATTAGGGTTGAGTGCTTGCTTGGCAGGCCAAGAAGTTCGGTTCGATAAGAGTCACAAAAAGTCCAATTTTGTCATGAACGAATTGGCTCGCCACGTCGAGTTTAAAACGTTTTGCCCGGAAGTCGCCATTGGACTTCCTATTCCACGCCCTACCATACGTCAAGTCATTGAAGACGGTGTCATTAAAGTTTGTCGTCCAGATGGAAGTGGTGATGTCACAAATGATTTGGCTGAATATGGCCAGAAAGTTGCCCAAAACAACACAGACATTAGTGGCTTTATTTTTACTGCAAAAAGTCCAAGCTGCGGTATGGAACGGGTAAAAATTTATCATATTGATGAAGATCACAAAGCAACCGGGAGCGAAATGACGGGCGTGGGTATGTTCGCCAAACAAATCATGGAAAATAACCCTGCGCTACCCTGTGAAGAAAATGGCCGCTTAAACGACCCAAACATTAGAGAAAACTTCGTTCTTAGAGTCTTTGCTTACGATGACTGGAAGAAAAACGTCGAGCCTGAATTAACAAAACACAACATTATGCAGTTTCACGCCCGCCACAAGTATTTGTTATTGAGTCATTCGCAAGCCGTTTATAAGGAACTCGGTAACTTTCTAGGCACCAGCGAGCTACCTGTTGAAGGCATCGCCAAAGAATATATTGTTAAGTTCATGACTGCGTTAAAGAAAATTGCCAGCCGTAAATCCCATGCCAATACCTTAATGCATATACAAGGTTATTTCAGTAAGTACATGGACAAAGAAGAAAAAGCCGAAATGACAGAACAAATCGAACAGTATCGCGAAGGCTTATTACCACTGATGGCACCATTAACCTTGCTGAAGCATTATCAACGAATTCACCCAAACGACTACATTGGTAATCAACGCTACCTTGACCCTTATCCGGCTGATTTAAAATTGAGGTACGGTCTCTAATGAATTTATTTTGGTTTCGAAACGACTTACGCCTTGATGACAACCCAGGACTTGAAGCGGCAATTGCAAATGCATTACAAAACAATGTCCCAGTTCGTGCATTGTTTGTTAGTACCCCTCAACAATGGGAAAAACACGACCGAGCACCAATTCAAAATGACTTTGCCGAGCGTCACGTTCAACTACTTGCCGACAAACTAAGCGCCTCAGGTATCGAGTTTGAAATACTTGAATGTGATGACTTTGCACAACAGGCCGACCTAATTGCTGATTATTGCCTGAATAACAAAGTTTCTTTGGTATATGCTAATGACGAGCTCGAAATTAACGAAGTTCAGCGTGACAAAGCCGTTGACGCCAAACTCAACGCCCTAGAAATTTCATTTAAGCGCTTTGAGTCAGACGTAGTCGCAGCAAAAGGCAATGTAAAAAATAAACAAGGCGAAATGTATCGCGTATTTACGCCCTTCAAACGAGAGTGGTTGTCTGTCGTGATTAACCAAGGCTTTGTTATTGCCCAGAGCAAACAAGCCATTGAAAAATACAAAAACGAATCTGAGCACACCAAAGAAATTGAATCACCTGTTAAGGTCAAGTTTAATGCAGCGAAAGTGGACTCGTCTCAGTGGCCGCTAGTTACAGAGTTAAGAACCGAGCTTGTCCCTGATTTTTATCAGAAAATAGCCCGTTACGAGGAAGACCGTGACTTTCCATCTATTAACGGCACATCAAAACTTTCGCCTTACTTAGCCATTGGCGCAGTAAGTCCAAAACGTTTGGTTTATCAATTGATGCACAATGTACCAAACATTCTCGATAATCAAAATGTTGCCGAATTTGCTTGGCTTAACCAAATTATTTGGCGCGACTTTTATCGTCACCTACTATTCCATTATCCGGAACTTTGTAAACACAAAAACTTTAACAGTAAGTACGATGCCTTAAATTGGCCCAATAACCCGTTTTTATATAAAGCGTGGACAGAAGGAAAAACTGGTTACCCAATTGTTGATGCCGCGATGCGTCAGCTTGTTCAAACCGGATGGATGCACAATCGCTTGCGAATGATAGTGGCCAGTTTTTTAACCAAGCACCTGTTGATCGACTGGCGTATTGGCGAAGCGTTTTTTGCCAAACACCTCATTGACTACGATTTAGCGAATAACAATGGTGGTTGGCAATGGGCGGCAGGAACAGGCTGTGATGCGCAACCATACTTTCGGATATTTAACCCGATTACGCAAAGTCAGAAGTTTGATCCCGAAGGTAAATTTATTCGTAAGTTTTTACCGGAGCTGAATAGTTTTTCAAACAAAGACATTCATTTTCCTCACAAAGTAATTAAGTCAGAAAAATTAAATGTCTATTGGCCAGCGATAGTTGACCATAAAACGGCTCGAGAAAATGCCTTAGACTTTTACAAAAGCAGCGAGACGTCCAATTCATGACACAAACAACAACCGGTGCAGAGAGTGACTCACTAGGTAATCAACCAGAGTGGTTGGTTCGTTACGTCGATACCTACAACATTCTTGATGCCAGTCACCTTAATTTGCTGGGTGATATTTATCACCCTCAAACAGTATTTGTCGACCCTGTACACAAGATTGAAGGCTTAGATAAACTGACCGAGTATTTCGCTGGTTTGTATCAAAACATGAATCATTGCCAGTTCGATATTACCAATGTGGTTTGTGAAGGAAATCAAGCTGCTATTTATTGGGAAATGAAATTCAGTCACAAAAAAATAAAAGCGGGCGAAACACTAGAAGTCATTGGTCACAGCCTTTTAAAAGAATCATCTGGCAAAGTGATTTATCAACGAGACTATTTTGATGTAGGTAGCATGGTCTATGAACACGTACCTATCTTAGGTTCGGTGATCAGACTGATTAAGCAAAAAATCTCTGGATAGACTAAAGTTTATACATACCGCATTGAAAATTATGGTAAAACAAGGTGTAAGATGAGCAAACAGGTACTGATCACTGGTGCAACTTCAGGGATAGGTAAAAGCCTTGCTGAGCTGTATGCCAGCAAAGGTTACAGCGTGTACGCCTGTGGCCGCAATAAAGAAAAGCTTGATGAGCTATCCAAGCGCGGTGGCATTATTCCGCTGAGATTTGACCAGCTTGATAGCAGTGACACTAAGGCTGTACTCGGTAATCTAGAGCCCATTGATATCGCTATCTTTAATGCCGGTGATTGTGAATATATTGATGATCCGCTTCACTTTGATGCAGATTTGTTTAAACGAGTCATCGACATCAACTTAACGTCTGTTGGAACTTTGCTGCAGCAGGTTCTACCTCAGTTAAATCGTGAAACTGATACAGCACAGCTGGTTTTAGTTGGCTCTTCTGCCTCTATGGTCCCTTTTACAAGAGCGCAAGCCTATGGTGCTTCCAAAGCCGGAATTGCCTACCTAGCCGATTCTCTGTACATCGATTTACAGCCTCAAAACATCGACGTTTCATTGGTTTTACCTGGTTTTATCAAAACGCCTCTCACAGACAAAAACGACTTTAACATGCCGTTTCTAATGTCTAGCGAAGAAGCGGCCGAGCGAATATACAAGGGCGTGAGTAAAAGAAAGCGTCATATCGCGTTTCCCAAACGACTGATATGGTCACTGAAGTTCGCACAATGGCTGCCTGCGACGTGGTGGCGCAAGATAATGCTCAAGTCAGACCAATAAAATTGATCAATAAGCCAACTTATTGAGTAAAACAAATCAATAACATGTAGTAAGACAACCAAACTGGTTGATATTTAGGAAGATAAATGAAAAAAGTTGCCGTAATAGGGTCAGGGATCTCGGGATTAACGACCGCGTATTTATTAAACAAGCAACACGATGTCCATGTATTTGAAGCGAATGACTATATCGGCGGTCATACTGCGACCATTGATGTTGAACACAACGGAGAAGCGCTCGCCATTGATACTGGTTTCATCGTTTTTAATGACAAAACCTACCCAAACTTTTTAACTTTACTCGAGCAGCTAAACATAAAAAAACAACCGACAGAGATGAGTTTTAGTGTGCTCAATTCAATTACTGGCTTGGAGTACAACGGCAATAATTTAGATACCTTGTTTGCTCAGCGCAGTAATCTTCTCAACCCTAGCTTTTGGTCCTTGATAAAACAGATCCTGAGGTTCAACAAACAGTGTAAAAGCTTGTACGAAGCCGACACCATCGACAATATCAATCTAGGTCAGTTTTTAGACCAGAACGGTTACAACGACTATTTTGCACAAAACTACATTTTACCGATGGCCGCAGCAATTTGGTCTTCAAGCCTTAATCAGGTAAAGCAGTTTGAGTTGAAGTTCTTTATTCAGTTTTTTTACAACCACGGCCTACTGAATATTCAAGACAGGCCACAGTGGTATGTCATTCCCGGCGGTTCAAGAAGTTACATCAAGCCTTTAGTAGGCAAGCTCAAACACCCTATTGAGCTCAACATGCCAGTGGTTAAAGTCAAACGCTTCGAGGACCATGTCGAGCTGCATTTTGCAGACGGCCAAATTCAGGTTTTCGATGAGGTTGTCTTTGCCTGTCACTCAGACCAAGCGCTAAAAATGTTAGAGGAGCCAACCGACCAAGAAAAAAGCGTGTTGGGTCGCCTACCTTATGTTAACAATGAAGTGGTCTTACACACCGACACAGCCATGCTGCCCAAACGTCGCAAGGCTTGGGCGAGCTGGAATTACCTACTTTCAGCAGACCAAGATGCACTGGCTACACTGACTTATAATATGAATATATTACAAGGCCTTGAGTCAAAAACGACATTCTGCGTCACATTGAACAAAACTCAAGATATTGATAAGTCTAAAATATTACGCTCATTTAATTACGCTCACCCGGTATTTAGCACCGAGTCACAACAGGCTCAAAAAGAGCGCTCATTAATTTGTGGTAAAAACCGAACTCATTACGTTGGTGCATACTGGTACAACGGCTTTCATGAAGACGGTGTAAAAAGCGCAGTAGATGTCGGTCTTCGATTTGGTTGCCCCCTGTAAGTGAGTCGAATATGAAAGCGAGCGAATCACAAACCATCAGCGGAATATATAAAGGGCACGTCAGGCACAGGCGTTTTAGTCCTAAAGTGCATAATTTTGGTTATAGCTTGTATATGTTTGCTCTGGACTTAGACGAGGCAGACACTTTATTCAGTAAATTATTCTTATTGGGTGCTCGATGGTATCACCCTTTCAAAATATCCAACAAAGACCACTTTAACAGTAAAAGTGCGGAGTCGACTGACAGTCAGCCTCAACAAATAAAGTCTTGTGTCATTGATAAAGTAAATGAGTTAGCACCACAACAGCACTTTCATGTGCCGTCTGTTTCTCATCACGAACACAAAGTAGTAATGGTGACTCAGGCTCGATGTTTTGGTGTCTATTTTAGCCCGATCAATCTGTATTTCTGTTATCCAAAAGACAGTAACCCTGAAGACTCTGTAGTCATGCTTGCAGAAGTAAGTAATACCCCGTGGAATGAAAAGCACTACTACCTAGTCAATACGGCTTCAAGCAAGCAACATGAAAACCCAAAGGCTTTTCACGTTTCACCTTTTATGCCGATGGACATGAACTATAAGTGGAAAATAAAGCCGCCAGGCAAGCACCTTAACGTCCATATAGAAAACTGGAAACAGTCGGGTGAAGAACAGCACTACAAAGGTGATTCAGGCCTATCGGCGCAACAAAATTCCTTCTCGCAATACAAAGTATTTGATGCCACTATGGTGCTTAAAAAACAGACACTCAGCAATCAAAACTTACTTAAGTTATTGATCAGTGTTCCGATGATGACCGTAAAAATAAGTAGCGCCATTTATTGGCAAGCATTAAAGCTTTTTGCTAAGCGGGTGCCTTTTATTGGTCACCCTGGAGTAAAAAGCCCTGAGGCTAAGTTACAGCAAGAGAATAAAGCAACAGTAAAACATTGAAAGCAAGGTGTACGAAACACCTTTACTAAGGATTTATGATGGAAAAGACGGCCTCTTCGTTAGGTGATAACAAAACAAATAGTACGAAAGTAAGCATTGCCGCTAATTTATATCAAAAAGTGGTTTTCTCTGTTTTGAATCGTTTAAACGGTGTGGGACTTACGATTGTTGATAACAACATTAACAATGGAGAGCCAACAGTATTTGGTGACCCTCAAGCCGAGCTGCAAGCACAGATCAATATTTTAGATCCAAATGTGTATAAAACTTTTGCCACGGGTGGGAGTATCGGGGCTGCAGAGGCCTACATAGAAAACCAATGGTCTAGCCCAAATTTGACTCGTCTGATTGAAGTTTTTGCCGTTTGCCAGCAACAGCTCGATGAGCTAGAAAAACACACCTCATGGTTGACTAAAATTAAAAACAGCCTGTTTCACAAGCGCAATAAAAACAGTAAAAGCGGCTCCAAAAATAACATTCTTGCCCATTATGACTTAGGTAATGAGCTATATACTCGTTTTCTTGATCCCGAAATGATGTACTCGTCGGCGATCTACAGCGACACAGCAACCGATTTAACCGCTGCGCAAAAGAACAAATTGCACCTTATTTGTGAGCGACTTGAGCTTAAAGCAACAGACCGAGTGGTCGAAATAGGCAGTGGCTGGGGTGGCTTAGCTATCTACGCGGCAAGTAACTACGGCTGTCATGTTACAACAACGACCATTTCAGACGCTCAATACGAATACGCTCAAAATCGTATTAAGTCCTTGGGCCTAGAAGACAAGATTACTCTACTAAAAGAAGACTACCGAAACTTAACTGGCGAATACGACAAACTTGTTTCCATCGAAATGATTGAAGCGGTGGGTTTTGAGTTCTACAGTGAGTTTTTTGCCAAGTGTAACGCCTTACTTAAAACCAATGGTAAGATGCTGATTCAAGCAATAACCATTGCTGACCAACGATTTGAACACTACAAAAACAATGTCGATTTTATTCAGCGTTATATCTTCCCTGGCGGCTGTCTGCCAAGTATTGAAAAAATGACCAATCACCTGCGCAAAGATACGCAAATGGTACTCCACGAACTTCATGATATTGGTTTGGATTACGCACGTACCCTGCAGCATTGGCGAGAGAAGTTTAATGAAAGCTGGCCGGAACTCACACAGTTTGGGTTTGACGACAAATTTAGACGTTTGTGGAATTATTACTTGTGTTACTGCGAAGGTGCGTTTTTACAACGTGCCACCAGCACAGTTCATTTTGTCGCTCGTAAATAGCCCTTTTACCAAAGGGTAATTCGACACAAAGTGTCTCGTTATTTAACGACGGGTCACCCACACTATTTAAATGAGAAAAAGAAGCTTCGGCTTCTTTTTCCATTTTTAGAAGTTTTAATTTGTGAGTTTGATTTTGCGTGGTAGTCTCGCCTATATTCAAATCAAGTTAATGCTTAATTTTAGAGAAACAATTCTGTGAGCACATTAAACAGCCAGCTGCTTTTTACCCTCTTACTTGTTGGCCTTGCTTGGCTTGCCAAACTCGCTTTTATAAAGCTCATCAACCGCAACTCTAACTCAAAGAGTACGGATAAACGCATTCATATTAATACGGCCAAAAACGCCATCAATATGATCACCGTTATCGCCTTGTTAATGTTGTGGAGCAACGAACTTCAAAACTTTGCTCTGTCCATTGCAGCATTTGTGGTCGCTATTGTTCTTGCCACACGTGAACTCATTCAGTGTTTCATTGGCTTTTTATATATTAGCAGTACTAATCCATTTAGAGTCGGTGACTGGATTCAAACTAATCACAACTTTGGTGAAGTGGCCGCTACTGACTGGGCCAAAGTAACGGTGCTAGAAATCAACTCAGAAACCTATTCTTATACGGGTAAGACTATCTTTTTGCCAAACAACCAGTTGATGACGTTACCCATCAAAAACATGAACTATATGAAGCGCTATACAAATCATAGCTTTTCTATCGTTGTTGAATGTATGGAAATCAACCCTCATCAGATTGTTGCTACGCTTGAGCAAAAAGCTCAAGAGCTTTGCATGACATTTGCCGATGTCGCCGAACGTTACAATAAGCTGATTGAAAACCGATTAGGAGTACAAATAGCAGGTCCCGCTCCTTCTATTCGTGTGCAATCTACCGACATAGGTAAAACCCAATTCTTATTCACTATTTTTTGCCCAACGAGCAAAGCTAAAAAATTAGAACAAGCTCTGAATAAAGAATTTTATGACGCTTATTTTGCTGCCAAGAAAGCAGCTGAGCAGGAAGAAGTGGTAAAATGCACCGAATGATATTACTCAGTCGGTGCTAGGTTACATATAAAGAGAGATTAACAGGAGTACTGTCTATCGGACTCATGGTTGTCCTCGAACCATACTGCACGTCGTCTTCCCTTTAACTATCATCAAATTTAGAGCCTTATTGGTAATTTAGTAGATATTCTACGTAACACATTTATTTTTAGCCCACTTCTTAAATTGCATAATGATCTCTTTGGAGACCTTTGTTAAAATGCCGTGCAATTTAAGCGCTTTGACTATAAAGAGAAAACGATGAAAAGAGTTGCAATCGTCATGGGCTCGCAGTCCGATGGCCCAACTATGAAACATGCCGCTGAAATGTTAAATCGATTTGGCATCGACTATCACGCAGAAGTCGTCTCTGCTCACCGCACTCCTCACCTTCTCCAATCATTTTCAGAATCAGCCGCCGACAATGGCTACCAAGTCATCATCGCAGGGGCTGGTGGTGCAGCGCATTTACCAGGTATGATTGCTGCTTACACACACCTTCCCGTTCTTGGCGTTCCAGTGAAGTCCAGCAAGCTAAGTGGTGTAGACTCGCTATACTCAATTGTACAAATGCCCAAAGGCGTCGCGGTAGGCACTTTAGCCATTGGCGAAGCCGGGGCAGCAAACGCTGGATTATTAGCGGCCCAAATTATCGGCCTCCAAGATCAAAAGGTCGCAGAAAAAATCAAAGCGTTTAGAGCAGAACAAACTCAAGACGTATTAGAGAATCATAAGTTAGACTTTTAACTAAACGGAAATCCAATGGCCCAGTCCTTCTTTCAAGATACATCCATTGTAAAACACGAATCAGATTTAATTGTTGTATTAGGACACGGGCAATTAGCTCGAATGATGTACCTAGAGGCAACGCAACTCGGGTTAAACATCATCGCGGTAAACGCAAACAGCAAACAATGTGTTCACCCTGTCGATAAGTCTGTCCTGCCTATTTCTCTCGACGAGGCATTTGCCAAAGCAAGCGCCATTACTTCTGAATTTGAACACTTACCTGAAGATTTAGTTACAAAAGCAGAAGCCACTGGAAAGTTTTTACCTAACGCTAAAGCCATTGCTGCTGGTGCCGATAGGATTGTCGAAAAGCAGTTATTAAGTGGCCTAAATATTGATAACTGCCAGCACGTTATTGTTAGAGAGCTCGACGATTTACACCAAGCACGCGAGACGCTGGGCGAGCGTATCATTCTCAAAACCAGCCGAGATGGCTATGACGGTTACGGTCAATGGCGTATTTTTTCAGACGATGACTTTACTCGTATTCAGAGCGAACTGGCTGAGCATAACTTTGCGCAGATGCCTTTGGTTGCAGAGAAGTGCATTAACTTTAAACGCGAATTGTCTTTAATCGGCGTGACAGATAAAAATGGCAACCACCTGTTTTATCCATTAACAGAGAACCACCACAGTGATGGTCAGTTGGTTTTATCCATCGCACCAGCACCGGAAGTTTCAACTGAGCTACAAACATCAGCCGAAACGGCGTACAAAAAGATCGCTGACAAACTCGATTATTGTGGGGTATTGGCCATTGAGTTCTTTGAAGTTGATGGTGGACTATTAGTTAATGAGATTGCTCCACGTGTTCACAACTCTGGTCATTGGACCCAACAAGGCAGTACAACAAGTCAATTTGAAAACCACATTAGAGCTGTTGCAGGCTTCCCTTTAGGCCTTACTCAGGTGCTATCTCCGGTCGCTATGATCAATTATGTGGGCTTTGCGCGACCGAAAGCAGACCTGTTTTCAGTGCCAAATGTTCACTTACATTGGTACGATAAATCGGTTCGACCTAAACGCAAGATGGGTCATATAAATATTGTCGGCCAAACTACAGAAGAACTTCTAAAAACCGTTAAGCAAGTGAAAGCATTTATCCCTGAGGGATTAGCCAAAAACCTTGCCCCATTAATAGAAGAATAAAAGGCTTAGACAACGTCTTTAAATTTTAACTAAAGGGTTCTGCAACACGATGGACAAACTAATACACGGTGTTAAAAAGTTTCAAGAGGAAGTATATCCGATTCACAAAGAACGGTTTGAAGCTTTAGCGGACGTACAAGATCCCGATGTCTTATTTATCACCTGTTCGGATTCTCGAATTGACCCAAATTTGATCACTCAGTCAAACCCTGGTGAACTATTTATCTGCCGTAACGCAGGGAACATAGTACCGCCTCACTCACACGAGACGGGCGGCATGACAGCTTCGATTGAATATGCTGTGTCGGTATTAGGGGTAAAACATATCATTATTTGTGGTCATAGCTCCTGCGGCGCTATGAAAGCAGCGATGGCGCCAGAAAACGTTAACTCGTTACCACACGTTAAGGTTTGGATTGACCATTGTCGTGCTGCAAAAGAAGCCGTTGAGCACAAACACGAATGTTTAAATGACGAGCATTTAGATGAAGTCACTAAACAAAATATCATTTTACAAATGAACCACTTAAAAACGCACCCTTCTGTTTTTTCTCGCTTAAACGGCAAAGAAGTTCAAGTACACGGTTGGATGTACGACATCAAAACCGGTAACGTTGAAGTGTATGACGAACAAAGTGGTGAGTTTGTTAACGTAAAATAAGCCTATTAATGAAACCACAGTTACATCCAAGAAATCGCCATCAAGTTATTGATGGCGTTGCTTATCGATTTGACGAATTAAGCAAAGCCAATCCCGACCTGATTCCCCACATTATTACGCTAGACAAACCCAAAGCTTCTTCTCATCAAACCATTAACTTTAGTGACGCAAGTGCCGTCAAAGAGCTGAATCGTGCATTACTACTCGCCTATTATGGATTACAGTTTTGGCAATTACCTGAGCCGTTTTTGTGTCCGCCAGTACCCGGTCGCGCTGACTATATCCATCATATCGCTGATCTTTTGGCGAGTGATAATAACGGTGAAATACCAACTGGTCGCAAAGTCAAAGGCATTGATGTGGGCACGGGTGCCAACCTCATTTACCCCATTATTGGTCGATACGAATACAAATGGTCTTTTCTGGCATCCGAGCTGAACCCGATGTCGGTGCAATGTGCCAAAACATTAATCCAAAGTAATAATTTATTAAAAAAAGACGTCAAGTTGATTGCTCAAAGTAATGCCACACACTACTTTGATGGCATCATTCAAAAAGATCACAGGCTCGCTTTTACCATGTGTAACCCACCTTTTCACAAAAGTGCTGAAGAGGCGAGTAAAGGAAGTGAGCAAAAACAACGAAACTTAGCCAAAAACCAAACCAAACGCGCTAGCCAAATGGCAAGCTCAATTAAAGGCCAAACTAAAAAGTTGAATTTTGGTGGCCAGCAGTCGGAGCTTTGGTGTGATGGTGGAGAGGTTGAATTCGTATGTAATATGATTAAGGAAAGTGTTAACTATCAAGAGCAAGTGTTATGGTTTTCCAGTTTAGTCTCTAAAAAAGACAGTCTAAAAACCATTCAAAAATGTGTCGAATCCGTCGCTCCTGAAAGTATAAAAATTATAGAAATGGGCCAAGGAAGTAAAATAAGCCGTTTTATTGCTTGGACGTTTATCCCAGCCCATCATCGTTCGACCTTTTTTGAATAGCTTATATCAATTAATGGAATCAATATGACAAATCAATTTAAACGTTTTGCCGGTCTGACTCTCATTGCCAGCGCCGTATTGGCTGGCTGTCAGCCAAGCGACAAGCCTACTTCAAATGAGCAATCTACGTCTAATGAAGCCAACCAAACAAAAAGTGTTCAGTCATCTTCTCTTGGGGCACATTGGATTGATACCAATCTTGTTTTACTTTCAAACACATTTAACGCACATGACGTATTGTTGGTCACTGAGTATCAAGACGGCCGCAAAGAGCAAGTTAGCCTAAGTGTTGCGTCATTACCAAGCGAAATCGCAACACAACGCCCCCATTTAAAAGACTTTGTCGCTTACTCTTTTGCTGATTCTATTAGTGCTAATGACATCAAACAAAAATTAAAAGGCCACAACCAAATCGTCTTAAAACGAGACGGTGAAACGGTAAATCAAGCCTTTATTCAGCACGCAGCGGTCATTGACCATTTGTACACCTCTGGTGCAAATGATGCCGATGAATACACCGCACTGGGCGCGACAATTAAAAGTGATGGCGATGTTCAATTTAGTTTATGGGCACCAACAGCGAGCAGTGTTTATGTCACTTTATACAATCAAGACAAGTCAGCTAAATCGGGGCCTATTGAATTAATCGAAGACACAAAAACCGGTATTTGGACGCTTTCTACTGACCAAGCTCAGCCTTATGACTTCTACCAGTATCAAGTCAACGTTTTTCATCCACGTACCGAGCAGTTTGAGAAATTAGTCACTACAGACCCATACTCCCTTAGCCTCTCGGTAAACAGTAAGTACTCACAAGTTGTTAACTTGAGCGATAATAAAGCTAAGCCAAAAGGCTGGGACAGTCACACCATTCCGACTGTCGAAGCACCTGAAGATTTAATTTTATATGAGTCACATATTCGCGACTTTAGTGCCTTTGATACAAAGTTAAGTGACGTTACATATCGCGGTAAATACAAAGCGTTCAGTGAAACCAACAGTGACGGTATGACGCATCTGTTAAAGCTAAGAGACGCGGGTTTAAATACGGTTCACCTATTACCAACTTACGATTTATCGACCATCAACGAAGATCCAAGCCAAGCTATCGATATCAATGACTCAATGAGTAAAGTGTGCGACTTGGTAAAAGACTTAGATGTTTGTAATCAAATTGACGCTTCACAACATACATTACAGTCATTACTGGCAAGCTATGATCCTATGGGTTCACAAGCACAAGACTTGATGGAAAAAATCCGTGGCTATGATAACTACAACTGGGGTTACGATCCGTATCATTACACAGTGCCAGAGGGTAGCTACGCGGTAAATCCAGACGGCGTTAGCCGTATTGTTGAGTTTAGAGAAATGGTGATGTCACTGCACAACCAAGGCTTTAGAGTCATCATGGACGTTGTTTACAACCATACCTTTGCTTCTGGTGTCGCAGAAAAGTCAGTATTAGACAAAATCGTACCTAACTATTACCACCGTTATGACCCGGTCACAAACCAGCTAGAGATGTCTACCTGTTGTGACAATACCGCAACTGAAAATGCCATGATGGCCAAATTGATGACCGACTCACTGGTGACGTGGGCGAAAGAGTACAAGATCGACGGTTTCCGTTTTGACTTGATGGGTCATCAGCCAAAACAAGCGATGCTAGAGGCTCGTGAAGCGGTAAAACGCGTTGACGAAGACACTTACTTTTATGGTGAAGGTTGGAACTTTGGTGAAGTAGCAAACAACCGCCAATTTATTCAAGCGTCACAAACTGAGTTAGCCGGAACAGAAATTGGTACCTTTACTGACAGGCTTCGCGATGCCATCCGTGGTGGTAATTTCCAAACGGGCGCATTCGGTCTTCGCCATGACCAAGGTATAGGAAACGGCTTAACCGTTGTACCAAATGACCTTCAAAACAACTATCTGCAAATTGAAGAATACTTAAAGTCTATGGACCAGGTTAAGCTAGGCTTAGCCGCTAACCTAGTCGACTTTAAATTCATCAATACCTTTGGGATCGCAGTAAAAGGTAAAGATGTACCTTACGGTGGTGGTCCAGCAGGTTATGCACTAGACCCTGCTGATACAGTTAACTACGTATCTAAGCACGACAACCAAACTTTATGGGATAACAATCAATACCGTATTAAGCATGACGCGACAACGGATGAACGAGTAAGAATGCAACTACTTTCGTTGTCATACCCAATGTTTGCTCAAGGTATTCCATTTATTCACATGGGCTCAGAATTATTACGTTCAAAGTCATTCTTACGTGACAGCTATGACTATGGTGACTGGTTTAACAAAGTCGACTTTTCATACCAAACCAACAACTACAATGTCGGCTTGCCACCAGCTGAGAAGGACGGTGATAACTGGCCTGTGGTATCTAGCGTATTGACCAAAAATGAAGGTCGTGACAAGGTTACTTCTGAACACATCCAGTTTGCGTCAGCCAAGTTCCAAGAGTTTATTAAAATTAGAACAGGCTCTCCTTTATTTAGACTTCGTACTTCGGAGCAAGTAAAGGAACACGTAAGCTTCTTAAACCCAGATGTACTTAGTCAACGAGGTTTAATTGTCATGCACCTATCAGACGATGGCGTGAACGATTTGGACCCTAACTACGAATCTATCGTGGTTATCTTCAATAATGATGATAGAACGCAAACGTTCCGTGCCGATGGCAGTGACTATGAGTTACACCCAGTCTTAGCCGACGGTGTGGATGAAATTGTTAAGCGTTCTGAGTCTTCTGAGGAAGGGTTTGTAATACCACCTCTAACGACCGCTGTTTTTGTTAAGGAATAATAAATTATGCTGTCAGCCGAACTCTCGATCATATTATTAAATGTCATCGTCGTACTTTTTGCCTATGGCTCTATTTACCCTAAAATTGCCGGTAATAGTTTCAATAAGATTACATTTTATGACTTGTTTGTTTCTGGGTTCGTGCTGGCGGTCGTCGGCGCTAAATTTTGGGGGACCGGTCAAGAGTTTAACTTACTGATTACTCATGTAAATTGGTTTTGGTTTACCCTCGTCACCTTTGGTGCGATAGAAATCCCTGTATTTTTGGCTTATTGCAAAAAGCACAAAGTAGACCTTTCTATTGACTCTATAGACAGCGAAAAGTAA
>NZ_CEYNSH010000039.1:21436-28364 GCF_982872775.1 Psychrosphaera sp.
GTCGCGATATTACATGTTTGGATAGTTTGGACCACCACCACCTTCTGGTGTCACCCAAGTGATATTTTGAGCTGGGTCTTTAATGTCACATGTTTTACAGTGAACACAGTTTTGGCTGTTAATTTGGAACTTAGGTCCCGCTTCTTCTTCAACAATCTCGTATACTCCGGCTGGACAATAACGCTGCGCAGGCTCATCAAACTTAGGTAAGTTTTGAGTCAATGGAATCGCTTTGTCTTTTAGACGTAAGTGAACGGGTTGCTCTTCTTCGTGGTTAGTATTTGACAAAAATACACTTGATAACTTATCAAAACTCAACTGGCCGTCTGGCTTAGGGTAGTCAATCTTTTTACATTCAGACGCAGGTTTTAAACTTGCGTAATCAGGCGTTTCATCTTTAAAGTTAAACGGTAATTTACCGCCAAAGAAGTTCTGATCTAAAGTATTGTACGCGCCGCCCAATACCGTACCGAACTTATGGATAGCTGGACCAAAGTTACGTGTTGAGTACAACTCGTCATACAGCCATGACGCTTTGAAGGCTTCTTCGTATTGGGTCAAATCACTTTGACCTTCGTCACCTGCTTTTAATGCTTCACTTATAACTTCAGCCGCAATCATCGCAGACTTCATTGCAGCGTGATTACCTTTGATTTTAGCGAAGTTAAGCGTACCAGCATTACAACCAACTAAGAAACCACCAGGCATCGTCATTTTAGGCAATGAATTAAGGCCGCCTTTAGTAATTGCACGTGCACCATAGGCAATACGTTTACCACCTGTTAAGTGCTTCGCATAAACTGGGTGATGTTTTAAACGTTGGAACTCATCAAACGGGCTCATGTGAGGGTTTGAATAATTAAGATCAACAATCAAACCGCAAACGACTTGGTTGTTGTCTGCGTGATATAAATAACCACCGCCAGTCGCGCCGTCTGTCATTGGCCACCCAGCTGTGTGGACAACCAAACCTTCTTGGTGTTGTTCGGCAGGTACTTCCCAAATCTCTTTGAAGCCTAGACCGTAATGCTGCGGTGATTTGCCTTTATCAAGCTCGTATTTGTTGATTAGAGACTTACCTAAATGACCGCGACAACCTTCAGCAAAAATCGTGTATTTGGCGCGAAGCTCCATACCAGGCATGAAAGAGTCTTTAGGGTTACCTTCTTCATCTAAGCCCATGTCACCAGTTTGAATACCAACTACACGGCCTTGGTCATCATATAAGGCTTCAGCAGCTGGGAAACCAGGGAAGATTTCAACGCCCATCGCTTCTGCTTTTTCGGCTAACCAGCGACACACGTTACCCATAGAAACAACGTAGTTGCCTTCGTTGTGCATGGTTTTCGGGAAAGCAAAACTTGGTACTTTACTCGCGCCAGTTTCACCTGTTAGGTAATAAATTTCATCGTGACTGACCGCTGCACTCAGTGGTGCGCCTTGCTCTTTCCAATCTGGAATAAGTTCGTTTAAGGCTTTTGGATCAAGCACGGCACCAGATAGTACGTGTGCGCCTACTTCTGAGCCTTTTTCTACAACACAAACCATTAGCTCTTGTTCGTTGGCTTCGGCTTGCTGCATTAAACGAATTGCGGCAGATAATCCCGCTGGGCCGGCACCGACAATGACAACGTCAAAGTCCATTGATTCTCTTTCTATCTCAGCCACAACATGTCCCCTTTTACTATTTTTTATTCTGTATTTTTAGTTTTATACGCCCTATTTTACTCATGGGACTAAGACTAGCCACCCTTATTTACATTTTTTTCAAGAGGGTCGGAGTTGTAGCGTGAATGCAAAGTACCAAGTGCAAACTTCAATCAGCTTCAATGTAAGCAACTAGAAAGTTACTGACTTATAAATTTAATCTCTTTCGATGACAAAAGAGTCGCCCACGGCTTGATGCATACTGGGTTTATCGATTTGTTGGGCAATGAGGTTTTGTGGCAAAGAAGGATTCATCAGCGGCATCAATGATTGAGGGTCTGTTGCTGGGTCCAACCACGCATCCATCCAACCGCCTTTTTGAGGCAGCATAAGTGGCATGGCTTTGGAGTGAATATCTTTAATTTTAGGGTGCGGCGGTAGAGTAATAACGGAACAAGACAGCTTGAACTCCCCGGTATTGGGATGAATCCATTGTTTGTATAAACCGCCAAACGCGATGGCTTCATTAGTCTCGGCCGTCATATCAAAATAATGCAGTGGTTTTTTATTGACGAACTCAGTTTCACCAAATCCTTTGGCAGGAATGATACAGCGCGTCTCGCGAAAGGGTTTGTAACCTGCGCTTCTAGGCACATTTAGCTTGTCATAACGAGTGTTAAATGAAGTATATTTGGAAGGTTTAAAACCCGTTTCTGTTTTTTCCTGTAGAAGCCACCAGTCCGCATTGATTAGCTCTCTTTTTAACTCGTTGGGGTTATCTGCCAACGAGACGGTTCGGACAATCGAAACGGGTTGAGTCGCTCTGATAAAGCGACTCTCGAGTAAAGTATCTGGCCAAAGTTCTATGTTAAGCTGTTTCATTAAAGCTTGAACGCCGGCATCATCAATGACATTAAGACGACCGCACATATTCACTCCTCAACCAGACTTTTACCGGGTGTTAGTCCTCAACTCGACGAGTAAAACACGGCGCGTCAGGTTTTGACAACTCGGCGTTGTATTCGTATCCATCCATTTTAAACTTAAGTAAGTCGTCCATGGTTTCAACTTTGTTTTTGATCATATATTGAACCATCATGCCTCGTGCTTTTTTAGCAAAGAAGCTGATCATCTTGTACTGACCATTCTTCCAATCTTTGAATGCTGGCGTAATGATCGTCGCATTGAGCTGCTTTTTCTTAACCGATTTAAAGTACTCGGTAGACGCTAAGTTAACTAAGTAAGGAGAGTCACTGTTGGCATTAGCACTGTCGATTACTTCATTGAGTTTGTTGGTAATAATATCACCCCAGAACTGGTACAAGTTTGCGCCACGTGGGTTTTCAAGCTTGGTCCCCATCTCCAAACGATAAGGCATCATCAAATCTAAAGGTTTTAATAATCCATATAGGCCTGACAATATTCTTAAGTGTGCTTGTGCGTAGTCGAAATCTTTCTCACTAAACGATTCTGCTTCTAGGCCTGTGTATACGTCACCATTAAATGCCAATACCGCTTGCTTTGCATTTTCAGTGTTGAACTCTGGTTGCCATTCTTCAAATCGAGCTGCATTTAAGCCCGCTAGTTTGTCACTGATGTGCATTAGGGAACTTAAGTCCTGTGGCGTCAATGTCTTACACACTTGAGCAAGCTCTTGAGCATCGTCTAATAGTTCAGGCTGGGTAAACTTTTCGGTTACAGCCGGTGTTTCATAATCCAAATTTTTAGCAGGTGAAATCACATACAACATAGTATTAAAACCCTTAAGAAATCGTTAACCAAATAATAAAGTGACAGATGGCAACTGTCATACTAAGCCTAGCACGCATGTTCGCGAACCACAGTGGGTAGCTTCGAGCTAATTCTGTCTTTTGTTCTATTTGCCACACCACCAAAAATAACATGGCGCCGACAAAGAGCGCGGCTTTGGCATCGATGAACAAGTTACCCCACCCCAACAAACTCATTAAGATACCTGACCACAAGAGGGTGCGAGTTCTTATTTCGACGGCGGTATGAAGTTTATGCGCGATTAAACCATATACCCACAACATCCCTGCCAAAAAGCTAAGTATCACTACGCTGTACAATCGAAAGTGATGGACAGGATCAAGACTGAACAGATAAATCTGTGGAACCCATGCACTTAACGCCAGATAAACAAAAGGAATAAGCCCAGCAAAACTAAACATATAAACCGTACTTTTTAAGTTCGGGTCTATGTTTTCTTTTAGGTGTTCTTTTTCGCTAATGACCGTCTTTTGGGATGGTTTAGTATCGTTACTCATTCATTCCTCTTGTGATCGAATTCTCGATAATGTGGTAATTTTACAAACAAAGCGGTGTTGTACTCAAAGTATTATCAAAAATATGTATTTTAATTACTCTTTGCGCTTGAATAAACGTCCCATTCTTTGTAGCTTTACCAGCAAGTGTAAATCATTCTTATGCCGTAAAGCCAACTATACTGTTGGTACACTCGCAAATATCAAAGCGCAGTGATCGTAAAACGAGCCATTTTGCCAAAATCAGTAAGTCTTAAGCTTGTTATACGCCAATTCGGCACAATCAGTTTTCAGGAAATTAAGTATGTCTAGTGTTTTAAAACAACTACGTGAAATGACCACCGTTGTAGCTGATACAGGTGAAATTGATGCAATTAAAAAGTTTCGCCCAGTCGATGCAACAACAAACCCTTCGTTATTATTAAAAGCGGCTCAAATCCCAGAATACAAGGTATATCTAGAACAGGCCGTCGAGTTTGCTAAAGCACAATCTGACAATGCAGAACAGCAACTAGAAGACGCAGCGGACCAACTTGCGGTATTAATCGGTAAAGAAATTAATGCGCTGATTCCCGGACGTATTTCAACAGAAGTTGATGCTCGCTTATCTTTTGATACAGAAAAGACCGTTGCAAAAGCGCTGCGTCTTATAGATCTATACGAGCAAGCGGGTATTTCTAAAGATCGTGTTTTGATCAAAATAGCTTCAACTTGGGAAGGTATTAAAGCTGCAGAGCAATTGGAAAAACAAGGTATTAACTGTAACTTAACTTTGTTGTTTAGCTTTGCTCAGGCACGAGCGTGTGCGGAAGCCGGTGTTTATCTAATCTCACCATTTGTTGGTCGCATTCTAGATTGGCACAAAGCAAATGGCGAAAAGCAGTCATTTACAGGTGAAGAAGATCCAGGCGTTATCTCTGTTCGCAGTATCTACCAATACTACAAAGAGCATGGTTATAACACGGTTGTAATGGGCGCTAGCTTCCGTAACACAGATGAAATCATGGCACTTGCTGGCTGTGACCGTTTAACTATCGCACCGGCGTTATTAGAAGAACTAGATTCTATCGAGCAAACGTTACCTCGCGCTTTAGCATTTGATGGTGAGATCAAAGACAAGCCAGAACAGATGACAGAGTCGCAGTTCCGCTGGGAACACAATGAAGATCCAATGGCCACTCAAAAGCTAGCCGAAGGCATCAGTAACTTTGCTAAAGACCAAGTAAAATTAGAAAAACTATTAACGGACATGTTGGCGAGCTAATTAATCGGCTTAAAATAGTCCTAGGCGTTTTTAAACGTCAAAAATTTAGTTAAAATTAAATCGGTGGCATTGTGCCACCTTTTTATTTTTCCGCTTAATGTCATCAAGGAATCAGCATGAGCACACCAAACTGGCAAAATCTCGTCCCTCATTTCGACCGTTTATCTTCAGTCCATATGCGAGATTTATTCGCTTCAGATCCTCAACGTGCAGCCACTTATACTCGTAACGCTTGTGGTTTTACTCTCGATTTTTCAAAAAACATTATCGATGAAGACGCATACAAAGCGCTTATCCAATTAGCCAAAGATGCCCAAATCGAACAACAACGTACAGCAATGTTCGCCGGTGAAGTCATTAACACTACTGAGCAACGAGCGGTATTGCACACAGCGTTACGTCGCCCAGCAACGGACAGTGTTATGGTTGACGGTGAAAACGTAATGCCAGAAGTTCATGCAACATTAACTAAAATCAAAGACTTTGTTGCTCGAGTCCACAATGGCTCTCTCAAAGGCTACACCAATAAAACGTTTACTGATGTGGTTGCAATAGGCATTGGTGGCTCTTTCTTAGGCCCTAAAATTGTTACGGAAGCGCTAAAGCCATATAAAAAAGAAGCATTACGTGTTCATTATGTGGCAAACGTTGACGGTCATCACATTCACGATGTACTTGGCGGACTAGATGCTGAAACGACATTAGTTGTAATGAGCTCAAAGTCTTTTACGACACAAGAGACGTTAAAGAATACCGAGACAGCAAGGGATTGGTTGTTATCTCAAGGCGCGTCTTTTGACGATATCGCCAAACACTTTATGTGTGTATCAAGCAACATTGCTAAGGCAACAGAGTTTGGTATCGACAAAGACAATATTTTCCCGATGTGGGATTGGGTCGGAGGTCGTTATTCTTTGTGGTCTGCCATTGGTCTACCTATTGCTTTGGCAATTGGCTTTGACAACTTTGAGCAACTACTCAAAGGTGCAGAAGAAATGGATCAGCATTTCCAACAAGCACCACTAGAAGATAACCTCCCTGTAATCATGGCCGTACTAGGGGTTTGGTATCGCAATATGTTTGGTTGCCAAGCTCATGTCCTGTTGCCTTACAACCACTATTTACGTGGTTTCCCTGCATATGTTCAACAGTTAGACATGGAATCAAACGGCAAATCGACCAACCTTGAAAATCAAGCGATTGACTATGCAACTGGTCCAATTATTTGGGGTGGCGAAGGCACCAACGGGCAACACGCATTCCATCAGCTTATGCACCAAGGTAACACCGTTATTCCTGCTGACTTTATTCTGCCAGTTAAGCCAAACCACGACGATGCCGAGCACCACCAAATGTTAGCGGCAAACTGTTTTGCTCAGACGCAAGCTTTAATGCAAGGTGAAACCGCAGAAGAAATCGAACAAAAGCTTATTGCCAAAGGTATCGACGCCAAACAAGCAAGCGACCTAGCAAGGCACAAATTAATGCCGGGTAACCGACCATCCAATACGTTGTTAATGGAAGAATTGTCACCAAAACAACTCGGTGGACTTATTGCACTATACGAGCACAAAGTGTTTGTTCAAGGTGTTATTTGGCAAGTGAACAGCTTTGACCAATGGGGTGTAGAGCTAGGCAAAGTCTTAGGCAACTCTGTTCTCGATGCGCTGCAAGGTAAGCCAAACGACAGCTTAGACAGCTCAACCTCTCAACTGGTTGATTTGTTTAAACG
>NZ_CEYNSH010000040.1:0-3126 GCF_982872775.1 Psychrosphaera sp.
CAGACCGATGTTAGTATCAGTAAAGTTACCTGTTGGGCCGCCAACACCTAGTTCATACAACGAAGTTGCGATGAAACCAGAAAATGACATATTGTCGAAGATGCCAGTAACTGTGTCGCCATCAGCATTAGGATCATAGTCATCTGTTGGCATGTTAATTTTTAAGTCTTGAGCAAAATTAAGCTGTACTTCAGCAGTAGCTGCAAAGCTACTCGCTAAACCTAACATTGCAACTGCCATTGCCGTGTTTTTAATTTTCATTTTATTCTTCCTTCATATTTAAGTGTTACACACTCGATTTAACTTAAATAAGCAAAAGACAAGCCAATAGTACAAGCTATTGTTTTAGCGAACATTTTTACACTAAAAATTTGTTACTAATATTGGATTGTAAAGAATCCTGACAACTAAAATCGTTTAACTCAACACAACGTTCTTAGCGACATTAAACATTACTTTTTGTATAGGGTTTCGGTTACCAAATGGACGCCATGTCTTTTTAAGCGTATTTTTGTAGCCGTCAAAGTGAAGCCCATAAGGTGCACAAACAAGTTCACCTCTGTTAAGTAGGATCTTAAGGGTGTAAGTTGCGGCGATTGCCCCACAAAATTTAACGCCCATTGGAGTAGATGGGCCTACTTTTGCTTTGAAGTCAGCCTTTGACGGATCAACTAGGTAGGAACGTTGCAACATAGAGGGCGACAAACCTATGAGGAATTGAATCAATTGTTCATCTTCTGTCTGTTTGTCTTCGAATCTAAAATATTCTTCGTAGGTCATTTTGCCTGGCATAAAACATAAAAACGCAGTACCCATACCCAAAGGCGCTGCGGTAATTACCGGTATTTTTTTGTCCAAACACTTTTGAAAAACTAGCTTTCGCGCCTTGAGAGCGAAAAAATCCAAGCTATCGACATAGATATCAACACCTTCCAAAAACTCATCAACATTGTGTTCGAATACCCCTTCATCAAATGATTTGATGTCGGCCTCAGGATTAATGTCTTTGGCGATGTTTTTCATGACTTGGCACTTAGGTTGCCCAACTGTGGACATAAAAGCGCCTGCTTGCCTGTTAAAATTATGAACATCGTATTCATCGAAATCAGAGATGTTAAAATTTCCAACACCTAATCTCGCTAAAGTAACAATATGCTCGCTACCAACGCCCCCAGCACCTGCAATTGCAACTCGTTTGTTTCTTAGTGTTTGTTGTTCTTGATCAGTAATCCATCCAATATTTCGGCTAAATGCATCTTTATAATCAAACATATCGTGCGTTATCTTCTAGTTAAAAACCCAGTAGGTTTTGTATTCGGCATAATAATTATTATAGATTGATAACGCTCTGTTTAAGCACTTTTTATTTACTAATTTATCTTCGCTATTTTCAAACTGTTCCATCACACCAACCAAATCCAATAAGGTCGGTTGATCAACGAGTTGTTCGTTAAGATCGGCCTGTAAACCATCAAACAAGGTTTTAAAACCGGGAGACAGGTTATCAAATAGCATTTGAGGCGTTATGTAGAAAGGCGCTCTCTTTCCGTGATAATCGACCACTGGACCTATCTGCTTAAACTTGATGCCAACCAATTTTAAACTTCTCGCCAATCTTGGCTCCATCATAACAAACACGTGTTCAATGCCCTTGTTAATCACCAAGCTTGCTGCTGACAGGTATAACCCTACTGCTATAAATGGAAAACAGCGTAGTTCACGCTCTGAATAACTCTCATTATTAATGGTACCTGTTGCCGCGCCTTTAAACTTATCTGTACGTCGCCTTCTGAACTCTGCCGGTACCGCTAACCTAGATATTTCACAAATTTTGTTTCGTGGAAAATTCGAAGGTGAAAATTCTTTATCATCTATAGTGCTCAGGCAATATTTTTCAATTGGAAGGACTTCATCTTCTTTACTTGAATAAACAACACGAACCGTCCCAGCGAACGCCTTGCTCTCTTTGTGTTGAATAACACAATGAAAAGCATGAGAATCAAACGGATCGGTTTCCAAACTGTCTGCTTTAGGAGGCTCGAATTTTAGCTCTTCACAATAAACGCTGTGTCTTATATTGAATGATTTGTTTTTTAGATACTGACTATCAGCGACAACAGGCCTCAAATACTCGGAAAAGTGCCTTGCTATTCGTTTCGCACCATAATTAACTATGATTTGTTCAATAAATCTAAATAAAGGACCGATAATCGGAATTGTCGTTAACGCCCTTAGCCATTTCATGGGATTTCCTTAAAAAAAAGAATTTTGCTGCTTACTACTTTTTTATCAATTTTGATTTAATTTTATTCGGCCAAAAACCGTGTTTCTTTACCAGAAAATAAGGGACATGCCCCTTATGATCAAGCTATTTAGAAACATTTTGTAATATTTATATATTTAACAGTAGATTAGACTTGTCTTTTTTTCTAACAAATCTTTAACGCATTTGTATTAGTTTTGGGAATTACGGTTTATAGTAGAAATTACACTCATATTTGTCATTTCGATTTAATTTATGAAACACATTCAATTCGTACTTTTATTTGCCTGCTTCTTGTCTTTCTCTAGCGGAAATATCATTGCTGCACCGTCACTCACAAAAACCGCCACAACCACCAAAACCTCCGTCGTCGGCGTCGGTGTTTACAATCCACTTAATGCTCCGAGATACCAATTACGAGGCACCGGTTTTGTGGTTTATTCTGACAACAACAGATCTGTCATCGCCACTAACCATCATGTGGTCAATTGCGAGGAGTTTGATAAAGACAAGTCTGAGATATCTGTGCACGTTGGCGAGAGTAAAAAAGCAAAATTCTATCGCGCTAAACTACTAGCTCAAGACAAAAGAGCGGATGTAGCATTAATTGAAATTCCATACTCAATTCCAGCTTTACCATTGGCAAAAGCAAGTTATAACTCACCAGCAGCAGCGCAAATTTTGATTGCTGGGTTACCGATAGGCTCAGTGTTAGGTTTGTTTAAAGCGGTCAATGTCGGTTACGTCTCTGCTTTTGTACCGCAGGCAATTCCGCAGACGAACGCGAGTCAGTTATCGATTGAGATGATTAAACGTTTGCGCGACCCTCTGTTTGTTTATCAGCTGGATGTAACAGCTTATCC
>NZ_CEYNSH010000040.1:3226-27198 GCF_982872775.1 Psychrosphaera sp.
TTATTGGCTTGTTTAATTGGCTATCTTGTTAACGCAGGGTTGGTTTTTAGCAGTCGAGCAACCGGTATCGTCAAATCGATGTTTATTATCACTTTTGTGGTGATGATCGTTTGGACCTTGGGTTATTCCGTCAATTGGCTCTTTGCTTCAGAGCCTCATTTTATCTTGTCACCTGTTCTCGAATCCCTTCAGCTTGGTGCTTGGACTTTACTCCTTTTGACTATTTTGGACTCACAAAAAGTTGATGTAGGTCGGTTTATTAAAAGTAAGTTTGTACTTACCATCCTTTTTGTATTGTTGATTTTTAACTTTGCGGTTATCGCGCCGTTTATTGGCAGTGAATACAAAATGCAGTTTATGATTGGTGCGAGTTTGGCAGGCAGTATCATTCAGCTGATATTAATAGAACAAGTTTACCGCTCATCAGGTAAGGAGAAATGGGCTTATAAGCCGTTAGTGCTTGGCTTAGCGATGGTAAATATTTTCCATCTGATCATGATGTCTAATTCTTTACTTCTCAATGCAATAGATGTGAACTACCTTGCTTCTCGACCATACATTTACGCTATGCTCGCCCCATTTATACTCCTAAGTATGAAACGAGTTGCGTCATGGGATTTGCAAGTATTTATCTCTCGCGACGTTGTCTTACAAAGCTCACTGTTAGTTTTCTCTGGTGGTTATTTAATGGTAATGGCACTTACCGGCTATTACATTCAACAAACCGGACAAAGCTGGTCTGGCATTTTACAAATCGTGTTTATCGCTGGTGCACTCGTTGCACTCGCTTATATTTTTATTTCTGACTCCCTTCGAAAGTACTTTAAGACATTCATCCAAAAGCACTTTTACGCAAACCAATTTGATTACCGTGAAGAATGGCTGAACTTAACTCAAACTTTGGATAAACACGACGCCAACGAGGACTTTTATCTCACTGGATTAAAAGGGGTTAGTCAGTCTTTGTATTATCAAAAAGGACTTTATTTACGCAAACAGCTCAATCACTTTGAGCCTGCGACACCCGATGTATTTAAATTAACCCATGAAGCAAAACTCGAACTCGATTGTATTGTCACGTCTATTGAGAAAACACACTGGATTGTAGACCTACCAGACTTTGATAAAGAAGAATATCAGGCGGATTTTAATACGTGTAACGTTAGCGAGCTTAAGGCTTGTGGTGTTGAAATTTTACTTCCTATATTTATCAATAATCAGCTCCATGGCTTGTTTTTACTATCAAGTGAAGGCTCTGACCGTGTCTCGGTAAACTGGGAAGTCAGAGATTATCTAACCGCAGTCTCCTCTCAAGTTGCGAGCTTCATTCGCTCGGGCGAGACGCGCGAAAGACTGGAAGAAAACGCCAAGTTTGCGGCCTTCAACCGAATGTCTGCATTTGTTGTTCATGATCTTAAAAACGTCATCGCCCAAATCGGGATGATTGTTTCGAACGGTGAAAAATATCGCGATAACCCAGAGTTCATTGACGATACGTTTGAGACCTTGGCACATACAAAAGAGCGCATGGATAAAATGTTATTGCAGCTTCAAGAAAAACAGCAACAGCGCAGCGAAAGCTCGTTACTTGGACTAAATCAAACATTGACGGAAGTCGTTGAGAATTACGCCAACAAGTTACCGAAGCCTCAATTCATTCCGGCAAATAAAGATGTGTCATTATCTTTAGATAAAGAACGCTTTGGCTCAGTCATTGGTCACCTAATTGATAATGCTCAACAGGCGACGGATGATTCGGGTTCTGTGCTCATCAAACTTAATGTGGACGCCGACGGTTCACATGTAAAAATAATTATTTCTGATACAGGGATTGGCATGACCCAAGAATTCATTGATAATTTGTTATTCAAACCATTTGAAACCACAAAAGGCAACGCAGGGATGGGAGTCGGTGTCTATGAGGCCAAGATCTTCGCTCAGGAAAATGAAGGTTTGTTGACCGTAGACAGTGAACCTGGTGTGGGAAGCACCTTTATTATGACTCTGCCTTTAAAGTAAAAGGAAGCAATGTGGAAAAGTTATTGATAGTCGAAGATGATTTAGGCATCCAAAAACAACTAAAATGGGGCTTGCCTGGCTACGAGTTATTATTTGCGGAAGACCGCCAAAAGGCTATTTCTCAACTTCGTCGACACGAGCCTAAAGTAGTGACACTTGATCTTGGTTTACCACCTGACCCAGCCAATGCCTCTGAGGGTTTGGCGATTCTTTCCGAAATCATGTCCCTTGCACCTAATACCAAGGTTATTGTCGTCACTGGAAACTCCGATAACACCAACGCATTAAAAGCTATCGAGCTTGGCGCGTATGACTTTTATCAAAAGCCAATTGAGATGGAAACCTTAGCAATTATTGTTGCTCGCGCTTTTCATTTAACGAATTTAGAAGACGAAGTTCGCCAACTTCAACATGCAGGTAACCCGTTTGGTGGCATCATAGGCACCAGTCCGAACATTCAAAAAGCCTGTAAGCTAGCTGAGCGTATCGCCAAAGCCGATATCACTACATTATTACTCGGTGAAAGCGGCACGGGTAAAGAAGTTTTTGCCAAAGCTATCCACGAAGCGAGTCCACGTGCAAACGGCCCGTTTGTTGCCATTAACTGTGCATCTATTCCAGATAACTTATTAGAAAGTGAGTTGTTTGGTTACGAAAAAGGCGCGTTTACGGGCGCAAACAAGACCACTAAGGGTAAAGTCGAATTCGCTAATGGCGGTACTTTATTCCTAGATGAAATCGGAGATATGCCACTTAATTTACAAGCAAAAATGCTGCGTTTTTTACAGGAACGAGTGATTGAACGTGTCGGTGGTAGAGCCGAAATTCCCGTCAATGTCAGAGTCATTTGTGCAACCCACCGTGACTTACCAGACATGGCTAAAAAAGAAGAGTTTCGTGAAGATTTGTATTTCCGTATTGGTGAAGTGACGATAGAAATACCGCCACTTAGAGACCGAAGCGGTGATGTTGTCGTGCTCGCCAAGCACTTCTTAAATACCTTTAATCAAGAGTTTGCGCAAAATGTTCGAGGTTTTACCGAGACCGCTATCCAGGCACTCATGGCGCATCCGTGGTCAGGTAACATTCGTGAATTACAAAACAAACTCAAGTCTGCTGTAATCATCTCTGACAACAGCATGATAACGGCTGAAGATCTTGGCTTTTTTGATTATCAAGAAAACGCCGATGAAGTCTCCGATCTGAACCTAAAAGCCGTACGAGAAAGAGCAGAAAGTGATGCGATTCGCACGGCGTTTGCTCAATCAAAACACAATATGTCTCGAACCGCAGAGCTGTTGGGTGTGACTCGACCAACGCTTTATTCATTGATCGAGAAATACAACTTAACGGATATTAAGCCAAGTTAATCTTGGCTTTCCCAATAAAAAACCTTTTCGATGCCGGTGCCAAACACATCGGCAATTCGAAACGCAGTTTCAAGTGACGGCGAATAGCGCCGTTGTTCTATGGCCGCCACGGTTTGTCTCGTCACCTTGACCTTTTCACCCAGCTCGCCTTGAGTCAAACCATGTTGCTCTCGAAGCTCTCGGACGTTATTTGCAATTGGTAATAGCTTAGCCATTAGCTTTTTCACTTTTTGTTGATTTTCATTTTTATCAAAATGGCGCTTTAGATTCGGCCGCGATAATACATGATTTGCAAAATGTATTCACAAATCTGGCTTGCTAACAGGCTACCAAAAACGATATAGAACAGAACGTTACCATTACCTTGCATGGCGAAATGTAACACGCCAGTGATCGCACCAAACCCGAGTACATAACCAGACAGATTACCGGCCTTGTCAAAAATTGATTTTTCACGTTCATCAGGTTCTTGTTCTGCTTCTTTTGGTGAAGTAACCGCAATAATGATGTGACCTATGATCGCCGCTACGACGATACCAATTGTAAACCTAGATAATAATGGCAATGAAGGGCCGATTAGCTCACCTGCCGCGAGCGAGAAGCTGTAAACCTTTTGAAAGTAAGATAGTCCACAAACGGTTAAGATAATAGACATTAACCAAGCTGATTTTTCATGAAATGACATAACACACCCTTTGTTAAAAATATTTAACATGAGTATTGGTTATAAAAAAACCGATGTCAAATATTTTTAACATCGGCCTCTTTTAAATATGAGCTATGTGATATCAGCCGTTTGAAGCCAAGTTGCTTGTGGTTTGTCCGGTGGCATTACTCGCCAACTCATTTTCAGTTTGAGTCTCTGTCGGTGCTTCTGGCTGCGTTCCCGACGGAGAGCCTGACTGTGTCGCTGATGAAGAGCCTAGGTTATCCGTTGTTTGTGCTGCAACAGACTGGTTTTCTCTCAAAGATTCGTTCTGAAATCTCAACTCTTTTAAGATCTGGCTTTGTAAAATTACCGAGCGTCGGTTCATTGCTAACAATGATTCTAACAGCGTCTCAATCTTAGTCGTATCTAATGCTCCACCTAAACCACTGCCCATAATGGCTGAATCTATTTCAGCCATTTCAGCGTCTTGTGCTGCGCTGCCTGCCATTAGGTCGCGGTCAACAAAGTTACGAGACGCGGGTGTTGAACGTGGCATACCACCCGTTCTTGAAGAAAGCCCGTCACCATCCATCTGATGGTTTAACTCTGACGACACCTCTTGAATGACGTCATTGATCACTTCGACATCAATTGAGCGTTTTTCTTCCATAAACGAGAACAGCAAAACACGATCTAAAAACGTGTTTATTTTTCGAGGAATACCCGTAGTAAACTTGTGAATGGCAGCAACAGAATCTTTGGTGAAAAGAGGCTCGTCTTGCCAACCAGCTTTTTGCATGCGGTAATTGATGTAATTATAGAGCTCTTCTTCAGATAGCGGAGTCAAACTCGCAGAGGCTATGACTCGTTGCCTAAACTGTTCCATCACGGGTGCACTTAACACCCCTTCTAGCTCCGTTTGACCCAACAAGAAACTTTGAATAATTGATTTACCATCGACTTGAATATTCGACAACATACGGAGCTCTTCAATAGACTCTACTGGTAAGTTTTGTGCCTCATCAATAATCAATAGCATCCGGCGACCTAGTGCATTAAGGCGACGCATGTAGTCGGTAAGCTCTGCTATGTGTGCGGCTTTGGTATCACCTTGAGGGTGGAGTCGGAACAACTTGGTGATAGCAACAATCAGATCGTCAGGAGAAAGGTTTGGTGTCACTAACTGTCGTGCAACGATGTTTTCTTCTTCTAATTGAGAAATCAGGTGATTAGCGATGGTCGTTTTACCTGTACCAACGTTACCGGTAATAACAATAAAGCCTTCGCCTTGACTGAGTCCATACTGCAAATACGATAGCGCTTTTTGATGGCCTGTACTGGCAAAAAACACCTCAGGATCTGGGGTAAGTTGAAACGGTTTGCGGCTTAATCCAAAATAGGCTTCGTACATTCCTTATGAACTCCATTTGTTACACATGCTTTAGGCCTAATCTTACCATAGACCTTAATGGTTAATACCAGATAAATTTGTTATTCCGTCTGCTCTGACGGGTTAGTAATGTGTTTTCGTGTCACCAATAATGTGAATGCCGGTACCCAAATCAACGACGCTAATGTAGTGAATAACAGGCCAGTAATAATTACTGTACCCATTGGCATCCACAAGCCACCACCAAACAATGTTAATGGTAATAAACCAACAATCGTTGTTAATGACGTCAAAATCACCGGTGTGAAACGACTCGCCGCCGACTTCACCATTGCCTTTTGTTTATCCAATAAGTGTACTCGGCCTTTGTTAAAGCCGTCGACAACAATAATCGCATCATTCACCATTATGCCGATTAAGCTGATAAGTCCAATAAACGCCATCATTGAAAAGCTAAGTCCAGTGACAAACATACCAACCACGGCCCCTGCAAACGCGATAGGCAATAAACTAATAATGACCAGTGGCTGAGCAAAACTATTAAACTGCACAAACAGCAATACAAAAATGCCGACCACAACAATGATCATAATTTCTGAAAGCCCGCCAAAGCTCTGTTTCCTCGCTTCTTCTTCGCCACCGATTTTGTAACTAAGGCCATTATCCCAACTCAGAGTTTGTAAAAAGGCATCAATATCAGAGGTTATTTCAGCTACATTTCCTGGCGCCATAACATCAGCTGACACTCGGTTCATGCGGTTTCGTTGATAATGATAAAATGCAGGCTGTAAACGAGTAACCTGAACATCTGCAAAAGACGCTACTGGGATAGAGTGACCCAGAGAATTTTTGATGTACATTTGGTCTAAATCGAGCGCGCTTTTTTGAGCTCCTTTAACCAAAACATTAAACCCTTGGCCAAATCTATCATTTATGGTTGCCGCCGGAGCTCCATCAATCATAAGACGAATTTGACGCTCGGCACTCGCCAAATCTATCCCTTTTTGCTGCGCTTTTATTTCATTAATTTTAATGTCGTATGCAAGGCCCGATTCCGCAGAAATATTGCGAACATCAAACACGTACTCTTGTGACTCCATGAAGCGCTGCAACTCCATCGCTCGCTGTGCGACTTGTGTTAAGTCATCTCCAATGATCCTAAACGTGATGGGTCGGTCGGTAACAGGGCCTTGTTGGAATTCAAAGATGTTGATCTTACCCAAAGCCGATGACTCATACTTTGCTCGTACTTTTTGAATAAGCGACCGCACTTGATCTTTATCGTATTCTTCGGTGATAAGTAATAACTGTGCAAAGTTGGTTCGGCCTCGCTCTGGGACATGGTTATAATAGATTTGCGGGCTGGTCGCTCCCACAGTGCTCACAACTTTAATGACACCATCAAACTGCTCAAGCTCTTTTGTCAGCGTCATCGCTGCACTCTTGGTATTATCCATTGAAGACTGCACCGGCGTTTCTAAGTTAACAACCAAGGTGTTCTTTTCTGCTTTGGGAAATAAGCTCACACCGACTTGCGACATCAAACTGGCGCAACCGACAACGACGATGGTAAAAACAACGAGAACTAACGCTGGTTTACTTAAAACACGCTCTAGAAATCGAGAAAACGGTCCATTAGCAAAACTATTCAAATGATGAGATAACGACCATGATGATTCATCAGAAACTCCAAAAACCCCCATCAAAACAGGCAATACAATCAAGGCCACAACGAGTGAAACAACTAAGGCTATTGAGACAGAAACAGGTAAGGCTCGCATGAAGTCACCGGTATCACTGGAAAGTAATAACAATGGTAAAAAAGCGAAGACCGTCGTCAGTGTGCCTGCGACTAACGGCATGCCGACTTCCTTAATAACTCGTTGCACTGCTTCGGTACGTGACGCCACCTGATCTTTCACTTTTACAAATTGCTCGACCACAACAAGTGAGTTATCAACCAATAGGCCGAGGGAAACGATCAGACCTGCAATCGTCATTTGCTGCAACACAAATCCCATCATGTTCATCAGCGTCAAAGTAGCAAATATAGTTAGAGGTAAAGCCAAAGATACCCATAACGACTGTTTGAAGCCCATAAAGAAAAACAAACACACTAAGATGAGGACTAAACCACTTGCCAAGTCACCTAAGAAGCCATTTATTCTGAAGCGAACTGAATCTTCTTGCGCAACGACGGTCGTTACCTGGACTTCTGGGTGAGTCTTTTCGAACGCCTTTACGACCGCACGAGTTTGTTCGCCCAGCTTGTATATATTGGAGCCCATACGCTGTTGCGCAGTGACATAAACAACGGGTTGGTCACTTACAAACGCCAAGTTATCTGGCTTGTTAAAGGCAATGGCCACATCAGCGACATCTTGAACCAAGACTTGTGCTGTACCACTGGTTTTGATGACGGTGTTTTGTAACTCTTCTACAGATTGGTATTCACCGGATAGGTTAATGGTAAATCTGACTTGTTGCTCATCGATAAAGCCAGCATGAGTGGCTTGCCCACGAGCAGCAATTGCTTGGTGCACTTGTTCAATGTTGAGTTTGTGTTTAATTAATTTGTTGGGATCAATAGCAACCTCAACAACTAATTCAGGTAGTCCCCACACCTGCGCCCGTTGAATATTAGGCAAAGCTTGCAGTTCATTTTTTAGCTTTTTGGCAGTGCGCTGAATCGTTTGCCAGTCATTTTCCGGATGCGAAATAGCCAGCTGTAAAATGTTTACGGTGATGGGTGAGGCTTTGAAATAGAGAATCTTTTGAACATCATCTGAAAAGCTACCTTGTACACGACTTACCGCTCGAACTACCTCATCAAATCCTCCATCGGCAGAGGTGCCATGGATAAAACGAACGGTTAAGTTTACAGCGCCGTGTCTAATTTTGGTTTCAATCGTTTTGATGTCTTCAACCAGTCCCAAGGATTCTTCGATTGGTGCTACAACTTGTGTTTCGAGTAATGCTGGGGACATCCCTGGGGCAATCACTTCAACGACACTGATAGGTAAATAAAATTGCGGGTCTTCCGCTTTGGGCATGGTCATTAATGATGTACCGCCCAACATGATCACCATCGCGATGATCAGTCCCAATAAGCGGACGTTACTTCCAAGATATCGGTTGATATTCAGTAACATTGGATTCCTTACCTACAAACAATTACTAGAGTTTAATTTCGATTAGTTTGGCTTAACGATCTTTAATGTTGTTGCATTGTCCGCATTTACATAAATCGTGTCATAGTCATGGTCTATAACTTCAAAGCGTTTAGCTTTTGCCTGTCCAGTTTTGTCATCCACGACTCTCAAAATCGCAGTATTATTAAAATCTAGTTGAGCGTACTCTACCGGAACGGCCAAAACCATTGCCATATTCTGTGTCAGTGTGACGTCGTATAGCGCACCCACTCTTACTTCTGGATTATCTGTAATGGCAATTTTGACAATGAAAAGGCCTGTTTCTCGGTCTGGAACTTGAGCCAGTGTTTTAACCTCACCAATTAAATCTGCGCCTGACTCATTATTCTTTAATACCACTTGTTGGCCGACATTCAAAAATGCCAGCAGCCTATCTTGAACAGCCACCTCCACAACAAAATTTTCGGTTAATGGGGCGACTTCCAGAACGGGTTGGCCTGCTGATACAAACTCGCCGCCATCGACATAACGAGCGATAACCACCCCATCGAAGTTAGCGACAATGTGAGCGGCATCCAAAAACTCACGTGTACGAATGATTTGTGCACGAAGTTGTGACGAACGACTTTTCTGTCTGTCCAATTCACTTTGAGAAACGGCGTCCACTTTTTTCAGTTTTTTGAGGCGCTCAATCTCTTTATTCACAAATGCTTTTTCAGCAATGAGTTGATTGAGTTCAGAAGACAAATCATCAGTATCAACCTTGGCCAACACTTCACCTTTCGAGAACCCCTGGCCTTCTTCGATGTTAAGCTGAGTGATTTTACCGGATGACTTGAACGAGACTTGATATGTTTTAAAAAAGGCGAGCTGGCCCACTCGGTGAGCTTGTTTGGCATGCGGTTCAGCCTTTAAAGACAAGGCCTCCAGCGCTGCTACTGGAAATCCTAACAGACCACAAAAAACTGCAATTGTGAATAATCGACCGACCAAGATAAGCTCCTTTTTACCCATTGCTATTAGATCAAAAAATGAATGTTGCTATATATAGGATACTCGTTTTTATACCTATGTTTGCAACGACTTTTGTTAATAGTAAGTGACTGGCTTTTTTTTATCCATTTTTAATATTTAAAATTAAAAAAAACTGCTCAAAAAATGAAAAAAAACTTTCTGTTTTTGGGGCTTTTAATCTACGCTTTGAAAAAGGATAAACCCTTATAAACAAAATACTTTTTATTACTTTTGGAATTACTAAGGCCACTAATGAAAATCGCCATCTTATCTCGTAACAAAAACCTGTACTCTACACGTCGATTAGTAGAAGCGGGTGAAGCAATGGGTCATCAAGTTGATGTTATCGACACATTGCATTGTTATATGGATATCACGTCGAGCCGACCTACGGTTCGTTATCAAGGTAAAGAATTGCCCAAATACGATGCGGTTATTCCGCGTATTGGAGCTTCAATTACTTTTTATGGCACCGCTGTCGTTAGACAGTTTGAAATGATGGACACTTTTTCTATTAATGAATCAGTGGCGATCAGTCGCAGTCGAGACAAATTGCGTTCTTTGCAGCTACTTTCGCGTAAAGGCATTGGCCTGCCAAGAACGGGCTTTGCCAATCGTCCAGATAAAATCAAAGATTTGATCAAAAACGTCGGTGGTGCACCGGTTGTCATTAAGCTGCTAGAAGGTACTCAAGGTATTGGTGTGGTACTCGCAGAAACCAATAAAACGGCTGAAGCCATTGTCGAAGCCTTTATGGGCCTAGACGCAGATATCTTGGTACAGGAGTTCGTTAAAGAAGCCGGTGGCGCGGATATTCGTTGTTTGGTTGTAGGCGGAAAAGTCGTCGCGGCGATGAAGCGCCAAGGTGCAGAGGGTGAATTTAGGTCTAACCTTCACCGTGGTGGTAGCGCAACGCTAGTAAAACTCAGCAAAGAAGAAAGAGCAACAGCAGTGAATGCAGCTAAGGTAATGGGACTTAATTTTTGTGGTGTCGATATTTTGCAATCGTCAAATGGCCCTATGGTAATGGAAGTCAACTCTTCTCCGGGTCTAGAAGGTATTGAAACCGCTACTGGAAAAGACGTAGCGAGCATGGTCATCGAGTTTATTGTTAAAAATAGCAAAACAAGCTCTAACCGAACAAAAGGCCGAGGCTAATGAAACACGAATCTTTGGTCATTGACGGTAATGAAATTTTACCCGGTACCAATATAAAACTAGATCTACCCGTTGCTAAGTTATACACAGATGCAGAAGTGACCATTCCAGTTCAAATTTTCCGTGCTAAAAAGCCAGGTCCAACGGTATTTATCAGTGCTGCGATTCATGGTGACGAACTTAACGGTATCGAGATCATTCGACGTTTTATCTCAAATCCGAAGTTCAAGCTGTTGCGAGGTACTTTGATTGCGGTACCAATGGTGAATGTATACGGCGTGGTTAACCAAAGCCGATATATGCCAGATCGCCGCGATTTAAACCGCAGCTTCCCCGGTTCGCCAAAAGGTTCATTGGCGTCTCGAGTTGCAAACAAATTTATGACTGAAATCGTCAACAAGTGTGATTACGGTATCGATTTACACACAGGTGCCATTCATCGCTCAAACTTACCGCAAATACGCGCCAACTTAAAGGATGAAGAAACCAATGAACTGGCACAAATGTTTGGAGTGCCCGTGGTTCTTAACTCTGAAATATTAGAAGGATCACTTCGTGAAGCGGCCTCTAACAGCGAAACCAAAATTTTGTTGTACGAAGCGGGTGAAGCACTGCGTTTTGATGAGTTTTCAATCCGAGCCGGTGTAAAGGGATTGAGTAATATTTTACGTCACTTTGGTATGTTGCGTCGCTCACACCACAAAAAGCCAGTTTGTGCTGTCGCAAATAGCAGTAAATGGTACCGAGCGAATTCATCAGGCATCGTCAATAACAAAGTGACGTTGGGCGATAGTGTTGAAAAAGGCGAAGTATTAGCTGAAATCGGTAGTCCTTATGGCGAGATATTTAGCTCGGTAACGGCGGATAAAAACGGCATCGTTATCGGCATGCAAAACATACCTTTAGTTCAAGAAGGCGAAGCCATGTTCCACATTGCATTTTTCACTGAGGATGATGAAGAAATAGTGGAACAAATCGAAACCGTACAAGAACAACTATTACCCGAGCTTTCAGGTGGCTTAAATTAATGAACGACAAAACAATTATCGGAAACTTAGAAATTTGCGGCCTGCCGGCCCTCGCTATTAACGAAATGGAAGTACGCGTAGATACTGGTGCCAAGACGTCGTCCCTGCATGTAGATAACATACAAAAGTGCTCGATGAATGGTCGTCCTGCGGTGCAATTTGATATTCACCCAGACTTCCACAACGTCAGTAAAATAGTCACATGCAAAGCGTTAATTCACGATATGCGAAAGATTAAGTCTTCTAACGGTGTTTCAGAACAACGTTACGTGATCAAAACCCCTATTTCATTAGGCAAATGTGAATGGGAGATAGAAATCACCTTAACTGACCGTCGTGACATGAGTTACTTAATGCTCCTTGGTCGTGAAGGTTTGGGTAGTCGATTTTTGGTAGATCCGTCTCAAGTCTTTTTGGGATCAACAAGAGAAGATTAATTAGCTTCAAACTGATTTAATTTAACTTTTACATTGCAAATGAGAATCATTCCTATTAAGGTGTTGGTATTCGATATTCTTAGTAGGAATCCTCATGACATTAAAAATTCATACCGCACTCGCTGGCTCTTTAATCGCACTCGCTATAGCAGCCTGTTCTGACCAAGCTAATAACCATCTTGATACGACAACAAAAGAAGCGTTTGAAGCTTCGGTTTCTCAACTTGCTCAGTCTTCCTCATCTGCTCAAAGCACAGACCTGTGGAAAAAATACGAAACGATCGCAACAGAAATCAAAACCAGTCATGACAGTGCTTCGTTTTCAGACCTTAAACAAAAATCACAATCTCTCACTCAACTTTCCACTGAATTACTGCCTAAATTTATTGCACACAACCAAGAATGTGAAGCGTACCTTTCTGTCGCGATGAACTCAGTAGACGTTATGTTGAACCTTTCACTTGAGCAAATCGAAGCGGACTACCACGCAGATGGAAAGTTACCACCGATGAACGATGTTAAGTGTTATCACGCCAAAGACTTGCTAGTTCATCCTGCTACTGCTGCGGTTATCGCCGGAACGATGGACGATACTGCTGAGTCTCGTTCAATGATCAGCGCGGAAATTACCGAAGTACTTGAACACCTTGAACAAGTTAAACAATCTTCTGTTCGATAATTAAGTCAAACACCATGTCTCCGTTGGACTTAAATTGAACAAAGGGCAGTGCTGAATTAAAGCCACTGCCCTTTTTTTATCAGCCTTTTACCCGACGTGTCCTCACTAGATACAAGTACAAACCAGTAATGCCCAAAATCAAAGGGCTAAGACCTATCACACACCAGATAATCTTTGTGGTAAGTCCCCCAAAGTAGCCAAAGTGTAGCTTTCTAAAACTATCAACAACGACGTGTAATGTTGGGTTAGAACGGACATCGCCAATGTGTAAAATGTTCCCTGATTGAGCATCGTAAGTAAGCGTGCTCGCGTACTCGCTATGCAATGGATTGGCGCTATTCACTTCACCGTAAAAGGTAATCGGCATCTCAGGTTCATATGGTAAAACCATGTAAGTCGCTTTGAAGTCACTGATGTGATCGTTTTGATTGTCCAACAAAGTCTGAAGCGACAATTCTGTATTGTGCAACGGTGACTCAATTAGATAATGCTCTTCAAACGCATGCTCTGTCACTTCATGTAAGACTTCAGAAATATTCCAGTAGCCGCCTGTAAATGCCAATATAAGAATAATAGGAGAACTAATAATCCCGATCATTTTGTGAATGTCAGCAAAGAGAATTCGCCTGGCTTTATCAATCCTTAATGTGAAAAAGTGCTTCCAAAAGTGTCTATACAAATAGATGCCTGAACCCCCTAGAAACAAAAATAATATAGCCACGACCGCACCAACCGTCGCGCCCCACGTGTTTAATAACAACTTGTAATGTAAATCTAGTAACCAGTCAGTTAAATAATGTGTGACACCCACAGGCGGCGCTAAAACCTCACCTGAGTATTGATCGATATATAATTTGTGCCACTCGTCAGTGCCTTTTTCGATGAGGTAGGCAGTATCCGCTCTGTGGCCATCATCAAATAACTCCCAGCTTCCTACGACATAATTTGGATGGGCTTGGTTAACATTAGCTATTAATGTATCGATAGATAATCGAGTTGGCTTCACAGTTTCAAGTTGACTCGACGTCGCTTCAGTTTTTACTTGCTCTGATGGGGTTTGTGCCAGAGCGACGATGGTTTTTTCTGGCATCAATAAATTATCTAACTCGACTTTGAAAACCAAAATACTTCCAGTAATCGAAATGATAAATAAAGGTATCATGGCAATAAGGGCTGACACCGAATGCCATTTATGAATCTTTTTTCTCATCTTATTTGCTCGTTTTTTGCTTATCAGTTAAATGTGAATACAAGAAAAACGCACCGAGACCATATTCGCCTCGGTGCGTTTTTGTTTGAGTAAGGTTTAGAACTAACCGTTAAAATGACAGTGACAGACTGGCCGAATAATTTGCTGGCGCACCGTAATAACCTTGTGCCCAATACAAACTATTTAGGTACTTTTCATCGGTCACATTGTTGGCATTTAATGACAAACTTACCGTCTCGTTTATCTGATATTTCGCCATCAAATTAACCAGGGTATAAGCTTCTTGCTCAGTCACGATCATTGCACCTGTCGGCAACTGCCCTTGAACGCGACTTATGTCACTTTGATAATTGGCACTTGCACCCAGTGTTAGTCCGTCGATATAGGTCACATTGTGAGTAAGCGCCAACTTAATAAGTTGATCCGGTGTATAGTCTGCAACTAATTGATCGGCGGCATCATCAGACTCGATTTTAAAGTCAGTAATACCAAAACTAATTTGAGTGCCATCGCCAATTTGACCAGCAAGCTCTAATTCATAACCCTTGCTGTTGATACCATCAGTACCTATGTATCTTTGTGCGTCCGGTGCTAGTGCAGCCGTGCTCGGATCGAGTTTCGCAACGTTGGTTTGCTTAACATTAAAGTAGGCAACAGATGCAACTAATAAACCGTCAAACAATTCGGCTTTGGCACCAATTTCACTACTGCGACCTGTGATTGGGTCTAATATGTTGTCATTGATATCTTGCTCAGTTTGAGACAAGAAGGTTTCGGTATAACTTGCGTACGCCGAAATCGACTCTGTTGCTTGATATACTGCACCAAGATAAGGAATGAAAACGCTATCACCACGGTCTTGAACGACACCATAACTTTGTCCTTTTACATCCCAGTCGTTAAAACGACCACCAACAATTGTGTGTAGCCCATCAGCAAGGTTTAACCGAGCCGTGAAGTAAGCCGCTTTCTGCGTTGTTTCAATTTCGGCACCTGTTAAGCCGTCAAGAAAAGTTGGTTTTGGCGTATTACCAACCCACGTTGGCAGTGCTGGCATTACCGGAAAGCCATAAGGTGTTGAATAGTCATATAATGAGACATCATCGTAGGTCATGTCAGCGTGACTTAGACCAAAAACGACTTGGTGGTCTCGACCAAATGCTTGGAACAAACCTCTTGTATATACATCTATAAGATTGTGCTCATCGTCATGGTCATATTCACTCGCATAGCCCATTAGGCCAAGTTCGGTTGAACGATCGGGCGTACCATAAACATAAAAAAGGTGAGAGTCTTCATCGGTTTCTTTACGTGAGTAAGTCGCACGTAAATCCCAGTTCTGATTGATAAAATGAGTTAACTCAACAACGGTATTATTTCTTTGTACATCCCAATATGACCAGTTCGCAGAGGTGTTAGTACCTACATCATAATCAGTAGCCGTACCGTCTGTATAAAATAAAGGATTCGCGCCCCAGTTATTCCCGGTCGAGTCATTGTCATTGATCGTGTGACTAAATGATAACTGGGTATCTTCTGACACGTTTACTTCTACGAAACCATATGCAACTGTCTTATCCTGTTTATAACGGTCTAAATAGGAGTCATTCTTTTGTTTTACAGCAACCACTCTAAAAGCAACATCGTCGTTAATTGGCGTAGAAAAATCAGCTTCAATTCGAGTTTTGTCCCACGAACCGGCCGTAAAGTTAAGACCAATTTCTCGCTGCGCAGTTGGACGCTTGCGGATAAAATTAACAGTCGCGGAAGGATTTCCCACGCCTGTCATTAAGCCATTAGCACCGCGAATGACCTCGATTCGTTGGAAGATAGCCGTATCTTCATCTGCATGGTTATTGCCTGAAATAAGTGGTAAACCAATACCGTCTATTTGAAAGTTGGTAATATCAAAACCACGCGCAGTGTAATACGTACGATCCGTTTCAATTCGTTCTACTCGCACACCTGTCGCCGTATCTAATGCAGAATTAATATCGTTCAGTTGAAAATCTTTGAGTTGAGCCGAACTAATTACCGAGACTGACTGAGGAATTTCGACCATTTTAAGGTCTAGGCGTGACGCTCCATTCACATCATCAGCACTATAACCCTCAATATAACTACCCTTCACTTCGATAGTTTCAATGTTTTGCTTCTTTTGAGAAGTGTCGTCATTAAGCTGATTTGCAAATGCATTAGTTGAAGTACCTAAAGCTGAGATTACCGCGAATGCGATGGCCGTGTGATGTTGAAAAGCGTTCATTTATTTTCCTTATTGATAATCATTCTCATTATCATATATTCATAAAGGCCACCTGTAAATCTTAATAAGAATGGTTATCATTTAAATATTTTTGACAATTGGATTAGCTCAATTAATTTTGGTTGTTTTATGAACTGACTGAGTAACTTTTCCGTAGTCTGCTAGTGTTGTAATACCCGACCAATGTTGGTCAAAACACAAAGGGAGTAGATATGAACGAACTACAAAAAGTCTTATACACTGCTAATACTCATACCTCAGGTGGTCGCGACGGCGGCGCAGCTAAATCTGATGACGGTAAATTAGAAGTAAAGTTAAGTGCACCAAAAGCGTTAGGAGGAAATGACGGCGAAGGTACTAATCCTGAGCAACTATTCGCAGCAGGCTATTCTGCCTGTTTTATTGGCGCATTAAAGGCTGTGGCAAGTAGTGACAAAAAGTCGATTCCTGAAGAAACTTATATCGACGCTAGCGTCTCAATTGGACCAATCGAAAATGGTTTTGGGATTGAAGCAGAATTAAATGTCTCTCTTGGCGACATGGATAAAGCAGAAGCACAGGCGTTAGTCGACAAAGCCCACCAGGTTTGCCCATATTCAAATGCAACAAGAAATAATATTAAGGTCACAATTAACGTTTTGTAACGTCAATAAGTTGAGCACGTTAACCTCATGAGACAGGCTAACTCAACTGGATAAGCTAATTGAATTTGCAAAATAACCCTGCGAAAAGAATTATCTTACTAAAAGATTTCAAAGCGCTATCTCACTGAAAAGGTTATAAACGAAAAACGAGAACCACTTTGGTTCTCGTTTTTTAATGATTAACTAACGTGTTCGAAACTTAATAGAGATGAGCGTCCAACACTCAGTTTTTGTCTGAACAAATTAATCTAAATTGAGACTACCCTGTCACTAATCAGGCACCTGCCCCTGCTTCTCTTGTGGAAGAATCAAACTCACGATTTTCCAGCCTGCTTTTGGCTCTACTTTATTACCTGAGGTAAAGGTCACCACCTTTTTATCGCTGATACTAAGCAACGGCAGCAAGTTATCGTCATATTCAGATAAATAATCTTTAAAGGTAAACTCTTCGCTGATTGCGGTCGTTTTGATTATTGCGCCTTTTTTCATTGCGCTGATCAAATAACCATAAGTCGCTTGCTCAGAAAAGAGGCCCATTTTCTTAGCAAACTCTTCACTTATTTGATGACTTTGGTGTTTAGCGTTTTCATTGGTGGTTAAACCCAAAATCGCCGCTTCTGGACCCAGCTCATGTTCAAAATGCGTCATCACCATTGGATTAAGTTGTCGATAAGGCGACAGTACCAATACATTACCAATACCCGTTAAATCCAAATGTCGTGAGGCATGGTCAGATATAGGGTTACCAAAATAGGTGCGGATGTTTTCCATCCGGGCTTTTTTAATCGCGTCCCAGTTCGTGTCAGCGATAATGCTTTCAACTTCGTTGTTCTTCAGTTCGAGCGCCAGTGCCTTTGAAAAGTCATTTGCACCAAACATTAAGAAACCCCGAGGTTCTGGATCTCTAATACCCAGATATTCCGCCACTTTGGTTGCCGTTAAGCTCTGTATAACGACCGTCGAAATGATTACTAAGAAAACCATCGGGACCAGCAACTCGGCACCTTCAAACCCTTGCTCTTCTAATTTAATAGAAAAGAGAGCCGAGACCGCAGCTGCAACGATGCCTCTTGGCGCAATCCAACTAATCAGCTGTAGCTCTTTGCTTTTTAGGTCTGTACCGATTGATGAGATATAAACAGATAAAGGTCGAGCAACAAACATGACTCCCAAAATAACTATGATTGCCCCCATTCCAACTTGCTGAATTGCATTAAAGTCGATACGTGTCGCCAACAAAATAAACAAACCGGAAATCAGCAGTACACTCAGTGTTTCTTTAAATTCTAGTACGTCATCGACATCAACGTTTTTCATATTGGCCAACATGATGCCGGCAACTGTCACTGTTAGTAAGCCAGACTCATGAGCAAGTGCATTAGACGCGGCATAAGAGCCCAACATTATAGTCAGAACGGCGGTGTTCTTTAGGTAATGAGGGAAGACATTGTGACGTATTGCTAGGCCCATAAAATAACCGAATGCAGCACCAAAGATTAAACCTGCACTAATCGTTTTACCAAATGCAAATAAAGTGTGCTCGAGTGCATTGTGTTGAGTAAGGACAAATTCGAAGACCAGGACAGCAAACAAAGCCCCAATTGGGTCAATTATGATCCCTTCCCATCTTAAAATATTAGATACATTGCCATTAGGTCTTACTGACCTGAGCATCGGTACGATTACGGTTGGCCCTGTTACGGTAATAATGGCGGCAAAGAGTGCAGCCAAGGCCAGTGAAATGTCCAAACTAAAATAAGCCAGCGGCATAGCCACCAGCCAGGTCACTAAGACACCAACGCTACATAAATTTCGAACCATGGCACCATGGCCACTTATATCCGAGAGCTTAAGCGTTAATGCTCCTTCAAAAAGAATGATTGCCACTGATAGCGACACAACAGGAAAGAGAAGGTCTCCAAAGATATTGTCCGCATTGAGTACACCAGTTACTGGCCCAATAATTATTCCGACAACAAGGAGAAACAAGATAGCTGGTAGTTTGACGCGATGCGCCAAAAATTGACACCCGATCGACAACAAACCCACAATAACCAAGCCCATGGTTGAATCAAGCATATTTATTTTTCTCCAAATCAATGACTTTACTGCCATTTTTACTACTTAAGTATCGTCGACAGTATCTGAGTTCTTTGTTGTACGCAATGACAAAAGAATAGTAAAAATCAACGAAATTTCATTAAATTAGGATCATTTATTTTAAAATAAAAAGCCCTTCAAGTTTAACTGAAGGGCTCTGTATGACTCTATTGGCAGGCTAAGCCATTAAATCGGCAATGGCATTGGCTTATCGTTTATTTTTAACTGAAGATCTTTAAGAGAAACCAAAGCTACGTAGTGAGAATCTTGCTCGGTGATCAAACCTTGTTGTAATAAAGAGCCAACCACCACACCGGATTGCTCTTTGGCAATTTGAACAATCTGTTCAGGTGGCAAGTCACGAGCTTGCGGATTGGCTCTAATTTGAGATGCTACGACAAGCGATGCCCAATGTTGGAATAATGCTTTGTCACTTACAAACTTAGCGTCGGCAGCCGCGTGTGATACCCAAAACTGCTTGTCATTAATCTCTGCTGGCATTGTTTCGACACCAACAAATTGAGAGTTAAGTTCTCCGTTAAAGCTGCCTTCTGCAAAAGTACCATTAAGTTTGGTGACTGACATTTTTGGTTCGGCTTTTAATAAGGCTAGAACGTGGGTATCTAAGAAGGCTTTTTCTAGTACCTTTAACTCAGACGCATCTGATTTACCTAACTGAATCGACTCTAACACCTTAGCTGTATTTTTAAGGTAATCATCGTAAGCGGCAAAAAAATCACTATCAATCTGATTAAACTGTACTTCTAAGTCAAAGTCAGAGCCATCATTTTGGCCGTCGATATAGGTATTCAATGAATAAGCTACAGTCATATCGGCCAAGCCAGTCTCTTCATTCATTGCGGTTTGCGTTTTAAGATCTAAGCCTTTCATTTGTAGTGCGACTTCACCTGTATTGCGGGTAAAGATGATGTCCTTTATCGCCATTTTCACATCAGAATCATAAATGCCCATTTTGAACAACTCAGTAACCGGAACTTCACCAGTAAACGTCATATCCAATCCCGAAACTGCCAATTCACCTTGTTGTGTATTGAACAACATATCACCGCCTGCGCCTTCATATTCAATGTGTTCACCGGACACACTGCCATATCCGTTATATTCGGCAACCGTAAATTCAAGCGGGTGAGAACAACTAGAGCAATCAAAAGAAAACGCGTTAATTTTGTCGCTAAAAGAGTGGTTTCCAATTAATGAGGTAATGTTGTGTAGCTGATAAATGGGTTGGTTGTTGACCACATCAATATGATCAGAAATAGCTTTACCATCAACCGCCGCTTGCAAGCTTAACCAGCCAAAACTAAGACCATCATCTAATAAAATTGGGCCGTGTTCAGCTGTTAACGTCACTTGAGTTGATATCGCACCTAAACCAGACACATCGCCGTCAGCATTTGTCACACTGTTTGCGGCGTCCATATCAAATGTCAGCTCGATAACGGCTGATGAGTCAAACCAAACATTTCTATATTCAACGACTTCTGCCGAATAGCCAAGTTGATTGTTAAGTTGCTCAACTTGTTGTTTAACTTGAGCTTCGAGATTCATCCCAACAAACGTTGGAGCTATAATTGCTGTGCCTAATAAAGAGCCGACTAAAATGCCGGCTACTTTTTTTAATTGTGTCATGTCACTTCCTTGTTTAGAAATTGGCTAATAAAAGTTCGTTATTATGCCTAATCTGATCCAAAACGAAAGTGGATTTTGACCAATCAACAAACCTGCCCTGCCGCCCAACCACTAGCCCACGCCCACTGAAAGTTATAGCCACCGAGCCAGCCTGTAACATCGAGAACTTCGCCAACAAAATAAAGGCCATTGATGTTTTTGCACATCATGGTTTTGGATGAAATGGCATTGGTATCGACGCCACCCAAAGTGACTTCGGCCGTACGGTAACCTTCAGTTCCGTTCGGTTTCATTTGCCAGCTGTGAAGGGTTGAAACCACGTTATCGATGTCTTTGTGTTGAAGCTGTTTAATCGGCTTGTCGACGAGGTTTTCCATTGTCATTAATAGCTCGACAAGTCGTTTTGGCAACCACGTTGAGAGGGTGTTTTTGAGGCTTTGGTTTGGATTCGACTGTCTAATGCTCTCTAGCTCTTCTGCCAAGTCCAGGTTAGGTAACAAGTCGATACTCATGGCTTCACCAGGCTGCCAATAGTTAGAGATTTGTAAAATCGATGGGCCAGATAAGCCTCGGTGGGTAATCAACATGTCGGCGGCAAAGACAGTGCCGTCTTTTGCTTCGATACGTACAGGTAGACTCACACCTGAAAGCTCTGCTAGTGCTTCTTTTTGTTCTTGGTGTAAAGTCACAGGCACTAAACCCGCACGGGTCGGTAGAACATCGATTCCGAACTGCTCAGCGACTTGATAGCCAAACGGCGTCGCGCCTAGCTTGGGCATGGACAATCCACCAGTTGCGATAACAAGGCTCTGACATTGATAAGTGTGGCTGGCCGTTTTGACAATATAACCGCTTACTTCGCCTTGCTCGTTTTTGACTGTCTCTATCGAGTTGATTTCCGTTCGAAGTCGAACCTTCGCATTAGCCGCGTCACATTCGGACATCAAAATTCGGACAATTTCTTTGGCGCTGTCATCACAGAATAACTGACCAAAATCGCGTTCGTGATAAGCCACATTGTATTTAGCGATCAAACCCAAAAAGTCCCATTGGGTATAACGGGACAGTGCCGATTTTACGAAGTGCGGATTGGTACAAAGGTAGTTACTCGGCTCGACGTCCATATTGGTGAAGTTGCATCGGCCACCACCGGAGATCAGTATTTTTTTGCCGGCTTGTTTGGCGTGATCAAGCACCAAGACATCACGACCACGGTAACCTGCTTGTGCCGCACACATAAGTCCAGCAGCGCCAGCTCCGATAATAATTACGTCGTGTTTGTGTTGAGTTGAAGTTGCCATAAAGTCTCTAAAAAATACAAAAATAAGATGGGAAGATGCCGGTCGGCATTTTCCTTTAATCCCTGTCTAAGTACAACCTGATTTATACTTACGATGAAGGAAAAACAGACATTTTGGCTGGTTTTCAGCGGATCGCTTGTGTAAAGTAGACACTCTAAAAATACGACTTTTTTATGACATTGGACGTTAAAAATTAACATTTGCCGCTATTTAATTTCCAACTAACTTAAAAATAGGTTTTTGCGCTCAATGAAACACTTTGTTTTACCTACTCTTTTTCTTTCATCACTACTATTTTTACCTAGTCATGCAAATGCGAATGACTTAGAAAACTTTGAAGACTTTGAGCTTGAGCCATTATTTAAAGATAAAGTATGGGAAATGTCCGCAGAACTAGGCATTTTGTTGACGTCGGGTAATACAGAATCAAGCTCGTTTATCGCCAAACTAGATGCGAGCCACGAATATCAGAAGTGGCGTTTTAAGTACAACTTCCATGCGTTGTATAAAAAAGACGAAGTTTATGTAGAAGAACAACAAGCAGAGATGCTAAAAACCACTGCAGAGCAATACATATTTACCGCACAATCCGATTACGAAGTCACCGAAACAGACGCCGTTTTTGGCTTCATTAGTCACACCGATGACCGATTTGCTTCTTATGTCGAATATTCTACCGTTGTTGCGGGTTATAGCTTTAGAGCTGTGAATCAAGAACGCATGGTTTTAGATCTAAACGTCGGTCCAGGTTATGCCAAAGGCTTAACCTCTGAGGGTGAAAGCGAGCAAGGTATGATCATTCGTGGCTCTGCCGCGTTTAATTGGAAGATCACTGATTATGCTCGCTTCATGCAAAATGTTTCGATAGAGACTGCGGGGTTCAACACGCGTACCATTGCTGAGTCGGCATTCACTACTCAAATCAGTGGCTCTATGCAAATGAAAGTCGGTTTTAAAGCGACGCACGATACGCAAGTAGAAGCCGACCTTGAAAAGTTATCAACAGAAACATCGCTGACACTTGTTATGAGTATTTAATTAAAAGCCTCGAGCAAGCATACAGCAAGTTTGTGCCTGTAAGCTCGGTGGTTATTTCATGATAAATAAATACTTTTTGTCATAAACCTTTAAAAGTTGACGCTTAGCATCTATAACTAAACTTTATTATTAAAAGTCCATAAGAACTTACAATCACAACAACACTCGGGGTGTATATGAAAACTAATGTATCTTTGTCATTATTAACGGCAGCGCTTCTCTCGTCTCTGTCATTTAACACGTTTGCAAACGAACCTGCACCTGAGGACGACGCTCTCGACATCAGTGCAGAGGTCGGTGTTTTAGTTACAACGGGTAACACAGAGTCTTCTTCTTACTACGGTAACCTGACTGTCGAACAGGACCTGTTCCAGTGGAAAAACAAGTACACACTCGATTTCTTAAAAAAAGAAAACGAAGTCGAAAATGAAAACGGCCAGACCGTCACCCAAGAAACTGACGACCGTTATACATTGACGGCCCAAGGTGACTACAAGCTTTCTGATACATCAGCGATGTTTATTTTTGGTAGCTACACAGACGATGAATTTGGTGCTTATGCCAAGTACACAACCATTGCAGCTGGTTATAGCTTTAGACCAATCGCGAAAGAAAACATGAACTTAGACGTCAATATCGGTCCGGGTTATTCACGAGGTGAAACACAAGACGGTGAAACAGAATCTGGTTTAGTCGGTCGTTTATCTGGTGCGTTTGAATGGCAGTTTTCACCAAGTGCGAAGTTTATTCAAAACGCCAGCGTCGAATATGCTGACTTCAACACTCGAACGACAACTGAAACGGCAGTGACTGCAACACTCACAGATATGATGAAAATGAAGGTTGGTTTCAAAACGATCACTAACTCGG